>JAFGBI010000204.1 GCA_016933275.1 Polyangiaceae bacterium
CCTACCCGACAGGCCCTGGTTTGTCTCCCGTCATTTGCGCCTAACTACGCGATATCTCAGCCGTTACGAAGGATCTGCTCCCAACCGGGTTCGATGTGGCAGGTGTCCTGCGCCGACTGCGGACGCGCTTCAATCTGATGGAACCGCTCGCGGGGCGCAGGCGCGGTGTCAGTGCAACCGCTCAGAATCATGCGCATCGGGATATCGGCACGGAATGTGCTCGGCATGCCATCGAGCGTCCGCCACGGGGCCACGCGGGCGGCAACTTCGACGAGCCCAGGCTGCGGGCCGTGTACCGCCGTACCGGGGAACCAATGCGAAACGGGACCGAACATGGTCTGCCCTTGGCTCGTGCCGCCGTGGATCACCGGGGCGTCCACGCTCGCCATGCTTCGCCAGCTTCCAGAAACAGGATCTCGGAACCGCGATGCAGCTCCCCGCGGCCAGCTCACCCCACCCCTCGTCCTCCAAGAAGGGCCCCTCTTATGGAAGAACGGTCGGACGCGCTCGTCATCGGCGAGAAGGAAGTGCTTCATGAAGATCACAGCACGAACGAACGGTCCGCTCATCGTCGAAGGGAGCTGCGATCTACGCGACCAGAACGGGCGATCCTACACGCTACCCGGCACGGAGACCTTCGCCCTCTGCCGGTGCGGCGGTTCGGCCAAGACTCCGTTCTGTGACGGAACACACGTGAGGAACGGCTTCGTTTCCCCCTCGCTGGAGGTCCCTCCCCGACCGGACGCGGTACCGCAAGAGGCGCCACCCGGCGACTGGGAGACCGACGGAGGGGCCATTGACCCCTCGCCTCCGATTCTGGACGGGAAGGACCACCATGCGCGTGCCCATGTGTATGTGCACCGTCTTCTCCGGTAGCGCCGACGCCGACGACGGAGCGGGCGGATGATCGCCGTCCGGCTCTCCGAGAACCGGCTCGTCGAGCGAGGCGACCACGAGATCCGGCGGTGCACGTTCATCCCCGGCGACGAGGTGGACCCGCTCGTCGCTGGATTCTGCGCCCGGCTGCGCCTGGACGAAGTCTACCTGAGCCCGGGTGGCGTTGCCGCAGCTATCCGCGACCCATGGGTGGAGGTCCTCACCTACGTTCGCGGCGGCGCCGTCCGCCAAGAGGATTCGATGGGATATGCCGGAGTCCTACGCGCGGACGACATCCAACATCGTATCGCCCGAGCCAACGACGGCCACCGCGCGGTGAACTCGTCGCGTACCGATTGGGCGAACCTGTTCCAGGTATTCCTCCGTCTCGGCGAACGAGGGCAATACCGCGCCCCCGAGCAGAGACGCTTCAATGCCTCGGAACGTCGCGGGAGGCTCGCCCTCGTTGCGGCACGCGACCCGAGCCGCGGCTCGCTGCTCTTGCACCAAGACGCGAGGGTCTACTCGGCGCTGCTCGAGCGCGGTCAACACGTCGTTCACGAGTTGGCGCGTGGGAGGGCCGGCTGGCTCCACGTGGTGGACGGGGAAGCGACGCTCGGTGACCTCACGCTGACGGGTGGTGACGGAGCCGGCGTTACGGCCGAGAACGCGGTCTCCGTGACGGCCCAGAAGCCCACGGAGCTCTTGCTCATCGACGTCACGGAATCGAAAGCAGAATCTCCGACGAACGGCGGCTGCGCATGACCCTTCGGCGTACGAGGATCCGTCGGCGCGCGGTCACTTCGTCCCCGATCAGTCCGAGCCTCGATGGTGCGGGCAGCCAGGCTTGGACGGCGTTCATACGCCCTCATCCTGACCTCCTCGCGATCTCTGGAACCTTGCGCGGCCCCCCGCGGCCGAGGACGGCGTCACTCCATGAAAATCCTCCTCATCTACCCCGAGTTTCCGGACACGTTCTGGAGCTTCAAGCACGCGCTCCGCTTTGTCGGCCGCCGTGTCTCGAATCCCCCATTGGGATTGCTGACCGTGGCCGCGCTCCTGCCGCCGAGCTTCGAGCTGCGCCTGGTCGACTTGAACGCGCGTCCGCTTCGGGCCGTGGATCTCGCTTGGGCTGACTACGCCTTCATCAGCGCGATGGGGGTCCAGCAGGTGTCAGCGCGCGACGTGATCGCGCGCTGCGTCGCGGCGGGGATCCCGGTGGTCGGCGGCGGCCCGCTCTTCTCCGCGGACCCGGACAGCTTCCCGGACGTGGATCACCTCGTCCTCGGCGAAGCCGAGGTGACCCTCCCGCCGTTCATCGCGGATCTCCTGGACGGTCGCCCGCGACGTCGCTACCGGTCGACCGAGCGTGCCTGTCTCGAGGAGTCCCCGGTTCCGCGCTGGGATCTGCTCGAATTCGGCGCCTACGCGACGATGTCCGTACAATATTCCCGCGGGTGCCCGCATGACTGTGAGTTCTGCAACGTCACCTCGCTCTTCGGTCGCGCGCCGCGCACCAAGAGCGGCACTCAGATGGTGCGCGAGCTCGACGCCCTTCACGCTGCCGGTTGGACGGGGCCGGTGTTCTTCGTGGACGACAACCTGACCGGGAACCGAACGCGGGCCAAGGGCGACCTTCTGCCCGCCCTCGCGCGGTGGCATCGGGCGCACCCCAGCATGGAGTTTAACACCCAGGTGTGCATCGATCTCGCGGACGATCCGGAGCTGGTGGCGGGGCTCGTGGGCGCCGGTTTCGACACGGTGTTCATCGGGCTCGAGACGCCGAACGAACGCGCGCTCCTCGAAACCAACAAGCGGCAGAACCTGCGGCGCGATCTCTTGGCCGACGTCCACCGGTTGCAGCGCTGGGGGCTCCAGGTGCAGGGTGGGTTCATCCTCGGCTTCGACGGTGATGACGCGCGCACGTTCTCCGAGATGGTGGACTTCGTGCAGCGCTCCGGCGTCGTCACGGCGATGGTGGGTCTCCTCCAGGCCTTGCCGGGCACCAGACTCCAGGCGCGGATGCGACGCGAGGGGCGCCTGCTCGACGCGGGCACTGGGGACAACGTGGACGGTCAGACGAACATCGTGCCGCGGATGGGGCTCGCGACCCTCCGCGAGGGATACCGCCGCGTATTGACGGAGCTCTACTCTCCCCGCGTGTACTACGCGCGAGTGCGGACGTTCCTCTCCGAGTTCTGCAAAGGGATGGGGCCACCACCGCCCCGCGGCCTACCGAGACTCCGCCAGCTGCGGGCGCTGCTGGCGTCAACGGTGATCCTCGGTGTCTTCGGCGAGGAGCGGGTGGAGTACTGGAAGTTGATGGTCTGGACGTTGGTGTTTCGGCCGCGGACGTTCCCCCTCGGGGTACGGCTGGCCATCATGGGCTACCATTTCCGACGCACCTGCCAGCTCCACATCGGCTGAGCGCCAGCCACCGGCGACCCATGAGGTCGTGCCACCGCCGTACGCCCAGTACGCCCAGTACGCTGGGGCCTGGTCCATGACGATGGCCTCTCGGTGAGACGCTGGCGGCGTCGCGCGCTGACCTCCCGCCCGCTCGACATCTGTACCGTGTCCAATCGGCCGGTCATCACATGATCCTGGATTTCGCGCTTCCTAGTCCGCCATGCTGCGCTCCTCGCATCTTTCGGCCTTCTCCGCGCCCGTCGCGCTCGAACCAGCGGTGCCAGTGCACTGCGCCTCCGGCGCTCCCTCGCTGGGCTTGGGCCGTGGTCCTTCGTGGACTCGTGCCGCAGGCTGCAGTCGCTCCACTCCGGCTCTGCGCGCGCCGAGCGGGGACAAGGCTCGAAATCTGCTTCGGATTCCGGCATGTCGTCTGTCGTCGGCGCGAAATCCAGGACGATCACGGGGAGCACGTTCAGTCGAACCTGTCCCCATGACAGTCCCACCGCTATCCTTCGTTGAGAACGAAACGTCGCCGCGCCCGCCTGCCAGGTTATCGACGCTGCGGTGACTAGAGCATCGATCAGGTTGCCGACAGCAACGGCAGCGCTGGAAACGCGTCCGTGCGAGGCGAGGACGCTTTTCCAGCGGTGCCTCTGGAGAGGTCTGCTGCCGGTTCAGTGCTCTAGTCCCTTGGCGGTGTGATCTCGACCGGATCCGGCAGAAGATCTCTCGATGTTCTCGTGGCTATCAGCAATCAGGCGTCAGCGACCAGGGTCTCCATGTTCTACCTGACCGCTGATGGCCTGGCCTGTTTGGTTCCGGCTCCGCCGGCTTGGGTTGTTGATTTGTTGATTTGACGCAGCAATCAACCTGATTGCTGCTCTAGGTGAGTATGCGGGTACTGGAATGGCACCCAGAGGACTGGTCCCCCGAGGCATCGTGGTTCGAGGCAGCGCGAAGGGAGGATCGTCGTCAGTCGAATCGTCGCCCCATCGAATTCGAAGTCATCGAGGGGCGTGGCCCCGCAGCCGTCAGCGCATGGGCGTGCGACGTCTCGCCAACCGGGATCCAGACCGAGGCGGAGCTGGCGCTGCCCTTCTCGATCAGGTCCACCATTCCCATGTTACTGTTCCTGCCGAGGCGCTCACACCCCCTGCGCACCAGCGCCACGTTGGTCTGGAGAAGTGGCAAGCGGGCTGGATTCAAATTCGCAGCGATGTCCGATGTCGATCGTCTCGAGATCGCCGAGATGGTTGATCGCGTGGAGCAGACCCGACACATTCGCATCCCGTGCAGGCGACGCGACCTCGCTTGAGCCAACGAGGCGGGGAGAGCGCGAGAGCGGCCCCTTTGCGGCTACGGCCGGGGAACGAGTCCGCGTCCGGTGTCGGCCCCGCGGACCGTTGCTGTCGTCCGCGCCGACCTCTGTCACGCCGCGCGCCGCCGCTCCGTGGATGACGCACTCGTGGGCACGGTAGAAGGGCTCATGGTCAACGAAACGCGGCCCGCGCGGTCGCGCTCCGGGGCACATCGACACCGTGCCGCCGGTCACGTTGGTCGCCGTGCAGCCGTTCGAGCCGAACTCGGAGCACAATCCCAACGGACCGCGACGCCGCCGCTCAGGGTGAGGGTGCTGATGGTGACGTGGGTGTTCCCGGCCGGGTATTCACTGCCGATCCTGCTCGTGTCGCTGGCGACTCGGAACGCGGCGTGGCCGGTGTTGGTGCCGCAGTCGTCGCAGGTCACCAGCCGCACTTCGGGGTTGATGCTGCGGTTGACTCGAGGACCGGCTGCTCTTGGCCGGCACCCCCCGGGCGTGACGCTCGGTGAGACGGTGGAGGGCATGCTGGCACGGGTGCGGCCCCCGTCGCTACGGCGCCGGATCGCGGGTGCATCAGCGCTTCGCGCCGACGAAGTGCTGATGGTGCCCGTCGTCGACGGTTGCGCTCCTTCGGGTGCTCGACGAGGTTCTGCGGCGACCTCTCTTGAACCCGCGATTGTTCGGCCACTGGCGTCGAAGACGCACGAGAGACCGTGCAGCTGCGGCTCGATGAAACCGGAGCCCGGCTGGTGTCGGAGGCGGTGATCCTCGGCCGCGAGGGGCGCTGCGGCCTCGCGAGGAGCTTCCGGTTCGACGGACCGTTCCTGATGATACCATCGCGGAACGACGCCCGCGTTCCGTACCTCGCCGCTTGGGTAGAGACTACCGAGCTGCTGCCGCCGTGGCGGGAAGAGGGCGGCTGAGCCTTCTGTTCCCGATGCCGACGCCGAGGGCAGGGGCGGCGAGCCGACGGACCTCAGAACGGCCTCGGCTGGATCCCCGTCACCCAGGTACCGTCGGACACGTGTTCGGTCCCGTCGGAGAGGGTGGAGGCCGCTCCCGAGTGGCCGATGCCCAGATTGGCCAGCAGGCGGTGGTTGGCTTGAGCGCCCTCCGTCGTCGCCAAGGTGGCGTCTGCCACTCCTTGCGCGACGCTGCGGCCGATGAGCGGCCGCGTCGCCCCGTTGCAGGACGCGATCTCCACGTTGGCACCCGGCTGAGACCCGTCGAAGCCAGCGTTGTTGAGCGTCTTGCCCAACGTCGCCCCGCTCACCATTCGCGAGCCGATCAGGCCCTTGCCCATCTCGACCATTCCGGGTGCGCCGTGCCCGACGTAGACGATGCTGCGCTCCCCAGCGAGGACGTTGCTTCCTGGCGCGAGCACGTCGTTGATGTGCACGACCCGCTCGCCGCGCGCCGCGGCATAGGTCTGCGCCGAATCCACGATCACCGGGTCGTCGCTGCCCTGAATGATGATGAGGCCCAGCGGATCGATGTAGAGGGTCGGGTTCGTGGAGTAGCCCACGTCGAAGATCGACCCGTCCAGACCGATGGGATCCGGCGTCGTGAAGAGGCCCAGCTCCGGGGCGTAGCAGCGATAGCGGGTCCACGACAGCCCCGTCAGGGGATCGGCACGCTGCCCCGCCTGGCGGAGCAATCCAACCTCACCACGCCGGCGCGCGACCGCCCCCCAAGTGGTCAGATCGATCTCGCCGGTCGTGCCGTCGTTGCCCAGGTAGTACCAGGGCGTGGCGGCCGCGTCGCAAGCCACCATTCGCCAGTTTCCCCGTCCGTCGCCCTCGGCCAGAGGAGTGAACCCGTCTCCTGCGAAGACCCGCACCACGGCCGCCCCGTCCGTGGCTCGTTCGTCCACCAGACGATGACCGTCCCAACCGAACCAGGTGCTTCGACCGTCGCACGACTCCACCACGCGGCGCCCGAACGGGTCGTAGAGGTACTTGACGACCAAGCCGTCGCCGCGAGTGGCCGTCGACAGGGTGTCGTCGACTCCGTAGTCGAAGGTCCATGACTGTGCGGGATCCGCGCCTCGTCGTGCGACCAAGCGTCCCAGCGCGTCCCAGCCGTAGTCCACGCCGTTCGCACAAACCACCCGACCGCCGAACCCGACGTCGCAGCCATGGTCGAGGGAGATCGGCGTTCCTTGGGGAGCAAAGGCGAATCGCTCCTCGACGCCCAGCCCCTGCGCCGCCAGCGGCCGACCCACGACGTCGAGGGAGTAGCGTCGCTCTCCCACGGCGCTGTCCACGACCCTGGCGATCGGCCCCTGCACCGCCCACTCGTACTGGCGCTCACGAAGGACCTCTCCCTCGCCCCCGAGGACGCGCACGAGTCGAGGCCGCCCAATGGCGTCGCGCTCCGTGGCGACGCCGGAGCCGTTCGTCGCGAAGGTTCGCGCCACCTCGCGTCTGATCGAGTCGAACCGAAACTCGACGAGCTCCGAGCGGTTCTCCTGGTCCGCCAGGAGCTCCAGCGAGTCGGTCACGCCACCCGGACCGCGTTGCACACGCGTCCCCCACCCGGTCGAGTAGCGGGTTCCCACCGCCCACCCTCGCGCGTCGTGCTCGTGCTCGACTTGGAAGCGCCAGCCGCCGAGGGACTGGGTTTCGCGCAGCACCCGCCCCCGCACGTCACGCTCCAGCGTCACCTCCACCTGTGCGTTTCGAGCACGGAGGATCTGGCCGCGGCCGTTGCGCTCGAACAGGTCTCGGTCGCCGTTGGGGTGCTGTCGCTCGCGGATCCTGCCGGCGATGTCGCGCACGAGGCGCAGGCGGGTGGCGTTGTTGCGCGTCACACCGACGACGAGACCATTGCGATTGTACTCGCTCTCGACCAGGACGCCGGTGAACGTGTGCTCGCGCACGACGTTCCCAGCGGCATCCCGCACCATGTGGTAGCGCTCGCCGGCGGCGTTCTCGAGCCAGAGCGGTTGCAGCAGGGCGTCGTAGCCCATCCGGACCCGCGTGCCATCGGGATAGGTCCGTTCGACCAGGACATCGGCCAGGTAGCGATACTCGCTCATCTGTCCGCTCGGGTGCCTGACGGCGATCGGCCGTCGCATCCCGTCGAACTGGTACTCCATGTTCTGGCCCTCGGGGCCCTCGAGTCGCACGAGGTCGCCACGTGCGTCGGCTTCGAGGCGGTAGACCGCGCCCGTTGGCGACTCGACGCGTACGGGCGTCCCGAAGAGATCATAGGTGTATCGCCACGTCGACCCGCGAACATCGGTGATCTCGACCAGGTTCCCGTGGGCGTCGTGGACCATGGTTTCCGGCACGCCGGTTGGACCCGTCACCGACACGACGCGGCCCACTTCGTCGTAGGCGAAGGTAGTCTTCTGTTCGTCGGGGTCGACGCGTTCGACGAGGAGGCCCTTCTCGTAGGTCATCCGCCACACGGCGCCGTCGGACTCGCGGACTTCGGTGATCATGCCCTCCGCATCGCGCTGGTAGGTCGTCGTCTGACCCAATGCGTCGACGAAGGCCCTGACCCGGCCAAATCCATCGTAGGTCCAGCGCCGCGTACCCCCTTCAGGGTCCGTCACGCTCGTCAGCTGGGCGAGGTCACCGTACGACAGCACCATGACACCGCCCAGCGCGTCCGTGTAGCGCGTCACCAGTCCGGACTCGTTCCCCTCGTAGAGGTGGACGCCGCCTTCGGCATCCACCACGCGCGAAGAGGACCGGGCCACGTACTCGAAGCGGGTGTGGAAGACCCCGCGAGGCGACGCCGGGTGCACCGCCCCGCGGAGCTCCGCTACGACATCGCGGTCCGGTAGCTCGCCCCAGGTTTCGACGCAGCGCTGTTCGCCGAACACGGAGGCGTAGCGGAAGCAGTAGCGCAGGCCGTCGGGGCGCGTCTCCGAAACCAGATAGTGCTCGTCGTCGTATGCGTAGACGGTCGCTGCCCCTCCCGCCTCGATGACGCGAACGAGGTCGCCGCGATCATCGGTTTCGTAGCTGGCGAGGAACCTGGAGTGTGCCTGGCCTTCGGCGTCGATCGCCTCGAGCGTGAAGACGCGCTGGTTCCCGTGGCGCTCGCAACGGACGCGCCGATCTGCAGGATCGACGATTCCGCGGAACTCGTCCCCCTCCCACGTCACCTCGGCGACGTTGCCGACCCGATCCCGGATCTGCGTGAGACGATACCGACCACTGCCTCGCTCTGCCGTAAGATGGCGCAGCACTCCATCGTCGAGGTCCAGGACCAGCTGCTCTCCCTCCCGACGGAGCGACCGCCGGAAAGGCGCGCGCAGCACGACGCCTTCCTCCGGAAATGCGAACGGCATGGCCCGGCCCTCGGGATCGGTCACCACCAGGCGATCCCCTTCTCGCTTCGCTGACCAGGCGAGAGAATGAGTCCAACCGCGGCCGAGGCCCACGTCGCGATGGACCGCGGAGGTCCGGTAGGTGCGGACCCAAGGCACGGTGAACACGCTCGCGAGCAAGAAGTCGATCACCGTGACGAAGACCGCGCCGGTCACGACGTCGACGGGGTGGCCCTGTGCCGCAGCACCATCGCTGCCTGGGGGAGCTCCCGGGTTCGGGGGAGACGCACCCGTGTTGCTGCTGCCGCCGCCGCCGCCGCCCCCGCTCGGGCCACTGGGACCCGCGGGACCGCCTGCGTCGCCGCTGCCACCGCCACCGCCGCCGCCGCCCGCGCTGCCGCCCGCACCGCTCGCGCTGCCGCCGACCCCGACGGTGATCGCCTTGTTCATCTGGACCAGGCTGCCGGTGATCCCCATCATGCCGAGCTCGCAGAGGACCGTTGGCGCGCCCAACGTGAGGAAGCAGGGACCCGCTGTGTTGAGGCTGACGACTTCCTTCAACGTCCCGGCTTCGTTGCCATGGCAAGTCTTCACGCAGGAGCCGACGGTCGCGTGCTTCGATCCGTTGATCTTGGTCCGCAGCGGCTCGTCGATGATGCCCTCGGCGACAGTCCCCATGGTCGGATAGGGGATCGGCAAGGGACTTGGTGCGGCCGGCGTGGTGCACACGCTCACGGCCATCCCTGTCACCTGGTGCCCCGACTTCTCGGTCACCGTATCCATGCCAAGCGCAGTCACGTTGCCCATACGTCACCCGGCCGGTCGTTGTTCCTGTGCGATGGACCGGTCTTCGCTGAAACCATACGGTTTTTTCGGCGGGATCTGCCCGCGGCGCGGATCCTTTCCAACGCTCCTGGCAGGCTTTCGTGGTCCGCGACCAGTTCCGCCCCCAGCAGAATCCGTTCGGAACGGCAATCTCGCGAAGGCCGGAAGCGCCTTCCGGCCAATCGGTAAGATTCGGGAATGGGAGCAGGTCGCAGCCTCAGGTGCGCCCGGCGGTGTTCGAGCATGACCCGCGTGACACAATCCAAACCGAGCAGTGACGTTGAAACCCCGGCCGGCCAGGGTTGGCGGGGGTGCTTTCGCCGGGTCGTAGTGCGGACGAGTTCAGTCGCAGGTTCGAGTTCGACCGCTGCACCACGGCCACCAGGAACAACAATTCTAGATCCCTCTGCCCCGCCTTGAGCGGCATCACCCCCCAGTTCCAATTGGCGTAGTCCCCCGCCACTGTCTGGCGCCAGCAGGACTTGGTTCCAGCCGTATCACCGGATGGACCATCGAGCGAGCGGATCTCGTACTCCCGCTCGTTGCCCATCAGGCACGCCTCCACGTCGGGGCTCGTTGCCGTTCTCTCGACCTCAACCTCTCCTCGCAGGACCTCGACGGGGAAGAGGGCACAGTCTCTCGAGACGCGCGCGCTCACGGTCCCTTCTAGACCGTGACGCATCCTGACCGAGGACGGATCCGAGACGTTGCCCGCGGAGAGATTGCGATAGGTCCGATCGAGGTCGTTCTTCAGGGTCACCACGGGGATCGGACATCCGTAGCGTGCTGTCGCATTGTCCGGGAGTGATCGCGCTGTGGGGACGCCCGGAAGCCAAGAGGGGAACCATACAAATGACGAGACGAGAGCCGCAACGAGAAAGACGAGCGCCGACATCGAGACGGTTCGAACCGCTCCGCGCCGCTGCTTGTTTGGAGGGGGAACCGGAGCGGTGTGATTTCGCGGGGTGTGCAATCGCATCACCGGAGCGGCAGAAGGTGAGCAGACACAGTAGGCCAACCACTGGCAGCGTTGCTTGCCAGGCCAGCCCCCAAACCCCCGGCTCGCGCAGCGAGCCGCCGCTCGAAAGTGGGTCTGCGCGTACACCCTTGCGGATCGCGTGAGTTCCTCCCTATGATCGCACCGGGTTGGGAGATCACCATGAGACATGAGTCGAGTCGAGTGGAGTGGTGCGTCTTGGGGGCGCTGGTGGTGGCGCTCCTGGCATGCAAGGGCGGATCGGGGAGAAGGGGTGATGCCGGTGCCAGCTCGGATCGTCCGAAGGGCGAGCCGCTGACCCTGAGCTGGGAGCAATCGTACAAGCTTGCGACGGGAACGAAGGCCGGGGCGACGTTCTTCGCCACCAAGGGCGAGGACAAGCCGGTGCTGAAGCTCCAAGCATCGTTCCACGACTTCCCCAAGGGAACCAAGGTGAAGCTCGGCACCACGACGGGTGTCGTAGGCGACGGGGGATACTGGTCGACGTTGCTCGATCTCAAGCCGGCATTCCTCGGGCCGAGCTTGGAGGATCTGAAGGGTCCCGTGGAGGTGGGGATCGAGCTCGAACTCGAGCCTCCGGGAGCACCCATCGCGAAGACGACGCTGCCCGCGCAGAACCTGAAGGACTCGCTGCGCTTCGCTCTTATCAAGGCCCGCGATGGCGGGTTGAGCTTCGGGACGAACGACCAGCCTTCGGGGAAGGCGCGGAGCGCCGCCGTCATCGCTGGCTACTCCGACCTGGAGTTCATCGGGAGTGGCAAGGGCGTGGCGGAGGTCGATTGGGTAGTGCTGGCGGAGAATCGGCAGGCGCCACGCACCACCAAGAAGTGTACCTTCAAGGAGGGCCCGGTCACGCTTCAGGTCTTCGACGCGAGCGTCCTCATATTCGAGCGCCGTACGGGCACGACGGTAGAGGAACAGGTGCTCAAGGCCAGCGAGAAGTGCCCGATGTTCGCCATGGTGAACAAGGCGGAAAAAACCACGAAGAACACCGTCAACATCAAGGATGTCGTGGCCTGGGCGCGGGGCAAGCTGGGGAAGGCGAAGTAGCACGGCTCCTTCCCCGCCGTCCGGCGTCCGCGCATGGGACGAATACGCGGCTCTTGGGGAAGCGAGGCGGCCGCATGCCCCTGGCGCGGGAAAGGCCAGAAGACCACGCGCGGCGGCGGATCGTGGCTGCGCTGGGTCTCTTTTTGGCGGGGGAGGCGAGGCCCTCCCCCGCATCGGCCGCGACGCGCGGCCTCGCCCTCCTCGCCGCCCGATGGGCGGCGGGCGCCTCCAGCGCCGATCTACCGCGCTGCCGAAGATCCGCCCGTGACGCGCGAATTCGCAGACCTAGACCTAATCGGTGCTCTAGTCTGCCATCATGTCGCGGTGCCACATGTTGCCGGACATGGCAAGGAGGTACAGATTGCCAAGATACCCACTGTACCAGAAGTCGTCGCGGAGCTTGGCGGACTCAGTGACGAAATCGTCTACGACCTGCTGCGTGTTTGCCGACGCGCACACCGCGAGACTTCCCACCACGGCCATGTTGTGATTCCAGCCGGACGAACTGCCGTCCAACTGGTATCCGTCCACCAATCTGCTCACCCCCACGCCGTGAGCCCAGGTGGTGATCTTCTCGCACCAGGCGCGCGTGGGCTCGTTGCCATGCCACAGGTAGTCTAGCGCCTGCTTGAAGGGAGTACGGATCGCGTCAAACCCGTAATTTCCTGCCCTGGATCCCGCGCCAGCACGACCGTCCACGGACTGCCAGTCGGGCACGAGTCCCGTGGAAGGATGCGCGGCGTTGTCGCGGATCGTACTGGTGTCGTCCGCCAGCCGGGTCCAGATTTCGTCCCCGGAAATCTGGGCGAAGTAGCGGAAGAATCCCGGCGAGTAGTAGGAGATGTCGGTTTCGTTACACCCCCCCCACGGACGTCCGCCGCTGCACCCGGGATACACTGCGGTCAGGTCACCGCAGTCTGCCAGAACGGCTCTCAGGTTCTCAATGACCGCTCGTGCCTTCTCATCGTAGCCATCCTCGGGCCACTGCCAATGGGCCACGATGAGAGCCGACGCAACATCAATATCGCCGTCGGTCGCCGCTCCGGCGTCCTGGACGCCACCGCAATTCGTCTGCCAGGCGCTCAGCCCGCAGGACGAGGACTGCAGCTTGCTCTGGTAGAACGAATACAAGCCGTCGAATGTCGTCTTGTCTGCCATGTAGGCCACCGCGATCATTGCGAACCCCTGAGCCTCCACCTTGCTGATGGAGTTCGATTCGGTGCTCGGCATGACCGTGCCGTTGCAGCTCGTCAGATATCGTGATTTCCAGTTCTCATACCAACTGGCAACAAACTCGTAGTCAACGTTGGTAGACCGCACTCCATGCTCGTAATTTACCACCTGAGGGAAGGGATACTTGGCGCCCGGATCGGAGAAGGGATAGGTGGGAAGACTGGGGTCCCTGACGTGTCCGTCCGAGCTGCCCCCGGTGCCGGTCTGATTGCCAGTACCCCCGGTGCTCGTGTCATTGCCAGCGCCCCCGGTGCCGGTCTGATTGCCAGCGCCCCCGGTGCCGGTCTGATTGCCAGCGCCCCCGGTGCTCGTGGCGTTGCCGGCGCCGCCCGTGTCGGCGCCGCCCGTGCCCGCCGCGCTGCCGCCGCCACCGACCGTCGTCCCACCGCCGGAACCACCGGAGCCCGTCGCGTTGCCGGTCCCGCCGGTGCTCGGTGCGTCTCCAGCGCCGCCGACTCCGGGTGTGTCGCCCACGCCACCGCTGCCCATCGCGTTGCCCACTCCCCCGGTGCCGCCCGGCCCGAACTGCACCCCCCCTGTCCCGGTCCCGGCTGAGGTCGCAGCGGCCGCACCATCGATCCCACCGGTCGTCTGGGTCGCCCCTCCGGAAGCGGTGCTGCCTGCTTCCCCCCCGGTGCCCCCGATTTGGTCCGAGCTGGCGTGGTTGGGGTCGTCACCGTCAGAGGTGCACCCAGTAGCAGCAAGAAAGCAGAGACCTGCGAGCAATCGGTAGGAGCGATCCATGTATCGGGAATTTCAGTGGAAACTAGCTTCAGCGTCGAAATGACCGAAGGGCTTCGGTCAGGTCTACGCGCACCAGCGTCAGCAGCACCGGCAAACCTGACCGATGATCCATATCCTGGCCAACCCGCGTCACGGCGACTCCGGACCAGAACAGCAACCAGGTTGATTGCTGCGTCCAATCGATTGTCTAGACCACCGATCAGGTTGCCAACAGCAACGGGAGCGCTGGAAACGCGTTCGTGCGAGGCGAGGACGCGTTTCCAGCGCTGCCTCTGGAGAGGTCTGCTGTCGGTTCGGTGCTCTAGGTTGTTGATTTGACGCAGCAATCAACCTGATTGCTGCTCTAGGGCCATCGTAGAGCTCGAAGCGTGTCCCAGTGGTCATCTGAGCCACCTCCGACCACACCAGCGCACCGAGTGCCGGGCCGTCGGCGTGCCTCCTCTGCGTTGGGGCATCGTCAGTGGTCGCGGTGTGCTCGTGGGTGTCGCTCCGTCGCCACCCGCCCCGCCAGAAGCTCCGCCATCATTATTCATGCCGCGGGCGACCCCGATGCGGCCGGGTCCGAAGGCGGTGCGAAAGATGGGTCGAGACGTCAACATCGCCAGACGCTCATGAGTATGCCCTCGATAGCGCGCGCTGGGAGGGGGAACCAGGAAGCCCCCCCAGATTGAAAACGCGCAATCTGTGCGGAACTCGTCCGCCCCGAGCGCCCAGGCGACCTCGGGACGACGTCTCGCACGACAGCGAGCGGACTCCCAACCTATCGATCTTCGCAGCATGGATCCGTTCGAGACGCAGGCCCCCGTCACCATCGCCCCCGCGAAGCGCACCGCCCCCTCCCGTTGGCGAACGTTCAATCCGGATTTCGCGCCGACGACGGACGACATACCGGAATCCGAAGCGGATTTCGAGCCTCATCAGCGTTCGGCGCGCGCAGAGCCGGAGTGGAGCGAGTGCAGCCTGCTGCACGAGTCCACGGAGGACCACGGCCCGAGCCCAGCGAGGGA
>JAFGBI010000205.1 GCA_016933275.1 Polyangiaceae bacterium
CGGGTCGCACGCGAAGTTCGACTACTACAACCGGAGCTCCACTCCGTTCAGCAACGAGCTCTGGGGTCTTCGCTTCCGCATGGGGGTGACCTTCTGAGCGACGTCGACTCCTTCGCGGCCGCCGCGTGGCTGCTCCGGCTCGCACCACCCCATCGCGGGATCCAACAGGCCCGCAATCCAGGCACGGCGGCGCTTCTGCCGCGTGGCGCCACGATGTTGGGCGGGGGCCTCACGCAGTGGGGGACGGATGCGCCGCATGGGTTCACGCCCCAGCCGCCCCGGCCGAAAGCTAGTTCGTCCCCCCGCGAGACTCCCTGTCCCTGAGCAACTGTCGGGCTCGTCCGGCCTGCGACGACCGCGGGTACGCGGCGATGATCCGGCGAGCCAACTGGTCTGCCGTGGCGACCTCGCCCAGTCGCTGATGGGACTGCATTCGCAGGCTGAGCACCTCTGGGACGAACCGGAGCTCGTCGAACGACGACTCGTATCCCGCCAAGATCGCCAGCGCTTGCTGGGCGGCTCCGCCGTCCAGGGCTGCTCGAGCGCGAAGGACGAGATCCCGTTGTGCCATGGTGGATGCACGGGAGCGCTCCCGCCCGATGCCCTCCGCCGCCGGAACCGCCGACGTCGTGGGTCGAGCCATCCCTCGCGGCGTCGGCCGATCCCTACCCGGCGCGGCAACCGACGAGCGCGGCGCCGCCCCGGTGTCCGCGTCGCCCTCCGGATCCGTCCGAACCTGCGCGGGTGGCTCCGACGGTGGATCGCTGGACGTTTTGGCGCCTTCGGTGCGCTCCGCCTTGGATGGCGTGGTCGGTGGCGCGCCATGCGTCGGGGGACGAGGAGACAGCGGTGGCGTCGACACCTTCATCGTCCAGATCACGCCCGCCACCACGCCGAGGACCAACACCCCCGCCAGCCCTGGCACCACCGTCCAGGCAGTCAGGGGAGAAAGACCGCTGGGGGCGGCTCCCAGGCCCGCGGCACGCAAGGATCGCAGCGTGGTCTCGACGAGGGAGGAACGGGGCTCGGCGTCGCGACCAGCCTCCAACAGCGCTCGAATATGCGGTGAGACTTCGCTGTCCAACATTCTCCGGGGATCACTCATCGCGTCCTCCGCTTGGCGAGGTGGTAAGGTGACCAGCCAGCTTCTGGAAGCCTTCTCGCGCTCGGCGAAGCCGAGACGCCACCGTTCCCTGAGCCACACCCAGCGCCGCGCTGATCTCCGACTGAGTCCAGCCTTCGAACTCGAAGAGCATGAAGACCTCCCGCAGCTTCTCGGGAAGGCGCCCGAGGATTCGGCAGAGTTCGTCGTGTGCCCGACGGCGCTCCAGCAGCGAATCCAGCTGCGGTTGCTGGGCGGGCCGCAGAGAAAGATCCTCGGTGACGTCCTCCCGGCGCCGCGCTTGCGTCCGGTGTACTCTGCGCGCCTGGTTGCGCGTGACGCGATAGAGGTAGGCCTGCTCACTACCCGGCTCGATGGCGTCGAAATGTCGCATCACGGTGAGCATCACCTTCTGGGTCGCATCGTCGGCATCCTCTTGGGACAACCCGGAGTGGCGGGCCACCCGCCACACGAAGCGAAGGTGTCGTCGCGCGAACTCTTCCAGCTCGGCAGCACGGTGCTCCTGGGCAGCTGGGTGCTCCCGGGGCGGCATCCCCACTGATTCGCTCGACAATCGCGGCAGGCTCACGACGCCTTCTAGCACGAGGAGGCAAGCTCCCCGGCCTCCGTTCGAGTGCCGCCCGCCGGTTCGAGCCCACCCGAAGCCGGGGCGCGCCGCTGCTGCGAGGGGATCCGTTGCCGCGTCACTCAGCGAACCTCCGCAACGATGACCAACGGGGCGGTGAGCTTCGCGTCGGTGAGCTCCGCACAGCTCTGGCCGTCCGACGTCTCGAACTCGATGCTCTCCACCCGAACCGTCGACTCAGGCCATGCGTCCTCCCAGCGCTTCTGAACGCCAACAAACCTCACCATGGTGGGGGAAAACTCCACTGGGGAAGCATCCAGCTCGCCGAGCTGTCGCACCTGCGGCGGAAACCAGGTTGCTCCCCCCCTCAGATCGACCACGACCTCGAGTTCCCCCTCCGTCTTCAATTCGCGCACGACGCCGTAGGCGTCCACGAGCCGGAGCGAGTACCTGCCGCCGCTCGGCTCCACCGTCGCGTTCACGCGAACTCGGTCGCAACCCTCGATGCTCAAGAACGCTCCCATGCCGACGAAGTCCGCACCCAGGAAGGTGGTCAGCCGGCTGGCACCCTCCAGGGTACCCAGGACGTCGCCGGACGGGTAGGCCCCGAGGTGCGCCTCGAAGTTGTCGCTCGCGTCGCTCGGGCCCAGCCGCGCGCGGGCCGTCGGGTCGTAGGCAACCGGACGCCAGCACCAGTCGCGCACGGCGAGGGAGTGGCTGGGACCCTCGATCGGCGAGGTCGGACCGGACCCGGAAGAGGACTGAAAGTCTAGAGCGATATCGGATATCGATATTTGGTACCGCGAACTCGTGTCCCATCGAGACTCGATGGACGCTCGCGCCACCGTGAAATCGCAAGGACATCTCCCGGGACAGTCGCACCACCCCACCTTCTCCGCGAGGAACTCGTACTCGTCATCGCCCCTGCCCACCGCCGGCCACACGCAGTAGTGGTTCCGCTGCTGTCCCTCGAGCTCCAATTCGAAGGGCTCCCCGGCGGGGATGTTGGCGCGGAGCACCGCGCGGCGAAAGGCCTGGATGGGGGCTGGATCCACCTCGACCAACAACCTGGGTGCGCTCCAAGATTTGTTGTCGAAGTACACCTGCACCCCCCCTGCCTCGGGCGAGTAGGCGTCTCCACACTGCCATTCTGCGACGCTGCCCTCGACCCCCTGCACGGACCACCACCGTCCGTCGGTGCTGGACAGAGCACGGGACCTCAGCAGGAACCCGGGGAGTTCGTCGGCGGTGAGGGGCGGCTGGAAGATGGCGACGTCGTCGAGGAGGCGGCCGAAGCCGCACCCTCCCGGCGCGACGAGCTGTCCGGCGGAGATGGGGTAGCTGATGTACGTGCGCTCCGGCAGGGGACATTGCACCTCCGCCATTGGCTCGCCGTCCAGGTACAGGATTGGCGAGGTCCCAGTGGTCCCCGCAACGTGGTAAAAGCGGCCTCGGCCCCAATGTCCGAATTCGGACGGGAGTTCGGCGCAGCGCTGGCGTTCCCCCGCTGCGGTGTTGAACGATTCGCGGAGCAGCGGCGCTGCCCCCACGACGTGGAGGATCTCCAAG
Organism: Polyangiaceae bacterium; assembly: GCA_016933275.1. Taxonomy (GTDB): domain Bacteria; phylum Myxococcota_A; class Polyangia; order Polyangiales; family Polyangiaceae; genus JAFGBI01. The sequence continues at coordinate 3,258 of JAFGBI010000205.1, forward strand.
CGCGCTTGGCCCCCTCCTTCCGAAGCGACGGACAGGACTTCCAGGGCCCTTTCCTGGTCCTCGCACCCTTGAAGGGCCGCGAGCCAGTCTTCCGGCAGCGAGACCCACGCGGCCAACGTGAGGTCGCTCGAGGCGTCCAGGGTTGCCGGAACGGTCCCCCCGCCGGCGAATTCGCCTCCCTCGAAGAGCGCGCCATGTCCCGCACCACCGAGCCGGTCCTCGACCAGCATTCCTTCTGGACCGATCAAGAACGGCTCGCCCCGCAGGTTCCTCGCTGTGTCTTCGCCGGTGCTCCCTTCGTCGAACCTCCAGAGAGCGACGAGCTTGTCCAGATCGGGTGGTGTCGGGCAATCGAGCCTGTGCTCGACCGGGACCAGGACCTCTGGGCCGCGGCAACCGGCCAACAGGAGCGATGAACCGAGCAGCGCGTCGAGAATCCTCATGCCGATCCTGGCTGGGTCTTGACCACGTCTAGTCCCGGGATTCGTCATTCTGATCCCTAAAACCGGACGCCCAGGCGAACCTGGGTTCCCACGGAAACCCAATCCATGATCTCACGGCCACCCTGGATCCTGTAGCGCATCGTAGGAAACGCCACGGACGGTTCGACTTCTGCGAACAGCGTGTGCGTGGAGAGCCGCAGTCGGGGGGCAAAGCCAAGGGCGCCCCAGAACCGCGCTGGCTGCCTCTCCCCTCCCACGCGAACGACGACGAAGCCCGCCTCCGCCGTCCCACACAAGGGGACCGCCAACGGGCCTCCCGCGCGGAACTCCACCGGGCAAGCCGAGAGCCTGGCGCTCGCCAGCCGAAGCCGGAGGTTCAGGTCCGTCCCCGGCACTCCTGCGGGCAGTACCTCGGGGACCCAGTAGCCGACCTGGATCTCAGCGCTCCAGACTGGGCCAAGCTGCGTTCCCCAGAGGGATCGCGGCGACCGGTACCCGAGGAGCAGCGCGTGGCCCCAAGCGCCCCTTCCTTGCTCGGGCACGAACCATGCGAACCCTCCCGCCAGCCCGAGGTCGCCACGTCGAGGCTCGGCCGCCGGACGCGGAGCGGCTCCGACCGGGGGGGTAGGACAGTCCGGAACCGGGGTCGGCGGTGAGCGAGCTTCCTCCGCCGGAGGCGGGCAGGTCCAGTCGCGGATTGCCAGATCCAACCCGGCTGCCACGTCGGCAACCAATTCCATGCAGCTCGGCGCAGAGAGGGTGCGCTGCGCGCCGCACTGCCCGGTGCCGTCCACCATCACCAGATGCGCGACGAACTCCTCCCCCGAGCGACGCAGGGTGACCCGCACCACCCCTTCCTCCAGATCCGGGACGGAAGACCCATCCGAATCTCCGAACGCGAGCCACTCGCGAAGGAACGCATCGCGGTCCGGACAATCGTCCGACGCGTCGTACACGATGCGAAGCTGGCTCCCGGCCTCGTCGGTCGGATCTTCTGCTGGTTCTGCCCGTGCACCTCCGGAGACCGCCACGCAGGACAACCCTGCCGAGACGGCGAGCGTTGCGGTCCTCATCACCCGACTCTCGGGCACTCGGGCGGCAAAATCAACGGCTCCGCGGGGCTTCCCTGGGTGAGAGAGCAGCATGGGGACTGGGCTGAAGAGCGGTGGCAGAAGGGCCGATACGGACGGTGTTGGCTCCATCGCTCGGAGTGTGCCCCCTGGTGGTCTGGCGGCGCTGACGGGCGAGCCTGGGGCGCGCACCTTCCTCGCGGCGATGGGTTCCGGTTGGCCACCCCGCTCCCGCCAGAGCCATCACGGGCGCGAGCACACTCCGCTTCACTGCTGACGCCTGACTGCTGATGGTCGCGAGAACGCTGACAGAGCTTCCGCCAAATTCGGTCAAGATCACACCGCCAAGGGACCAAGCCTGGATTTCGCGCCTCCTAGTTCGCCATGCCGCACTCCTCGCATCTTTCGGCCTTCTCCGCGCCCGTCGTGCTCGAATTGGCGCGGCTAGAGCACCGATCAGGTTGCCGACAGCAACGGCAGCGCTGGAAACGCGTCCGTGCGAGGCGAGGACGCGTTTCCAGCGCTGCC
>JAFGBI010000206.1 GCA_016933275.1 Polyangiaceae bacterium
CCGCGCAGGTCTCAGGACAGCGAACTGCCGAGGATCGCCGGGTCGCGTCGGAGCTGGCAGGAAGGGACCCGCGTCGCCCGGGTCCCATAGCGCCAAGCGGTGTGGGTGGTGGCGTGGGGCGCGCGCCCACGGCGGAGCCGCTGCTGCAACGCGGCCCTGCCGACCACCACCGCCGAAGCCCCCTTGCCGCCGCCGAACCCCTCTTGCCGCCGCCGAAGCCCCAGCCATGGCCGCTTCCCGTCCTCCGTCCGGCCATCGCGGAACGCTATCGGGTTGGCGAAACCCCTGTCCGCGCGATCTGCTGTCGCCGACGATGGACCGGTGATTGAGTAGATCAGTACTGTTCGATCCTGAGCCCCGGGCGCATCAGCATGGTTGCGTCGTCCACCGGCGTGCCGCGAAGATCGAGCGTCTTGAGGTTCTTGAGCCCCCTCAGCGGGCTCACGTCCTTGACCAGCGTGTTCTTCAGCACGAGCACGGTGAGTTTTTCGAGCTTGGCGAGCGGGGCGACGTCGGAGACCTGCGTGTCGTCGAGAAGCAGCTCGCTCAGATCCGTCATGGCGGTGAGCGGGCCGAGATCGCGCACGGCGGTGCCGGCGAGATCCATGCGATCCATCTTCGTCATCCCGGCGAGAGGAGCCAGATCCGTGATCGGGTTCAGGGACGCGCGCAGGCTCTCGAGCGCGGTCGACCTGGCGATGGGGGCGAGATCGACGATCCTGCCCCGCCCGAGGAAGAGCTCACGAAGACCCGTCATCCGCCCAAACAGGCACACGTCGAGGTCGTCGAGCGCCAGCTGAGAGAGGTTCAGCGAGCGCACACGGGCGAGGTCAACGGCGGACACCGGTCCCGTTGGCTTCGCGAGCTTGCGCCGTACCTCGGTCTCGATCTCGGGGTTCGCGAAGCTGACGGCGGGCGTTGCCGGGCAGTCTTCGAGGCGGGGGCGGGGTTTCGGCGCCGCGGCGGGGGGAGCGCTGGTTGCGGTGGGCGTGGCGCTGATTCGGGTGGGAGCGGATGCCACCGAAACCTGGCCGGTCGGGGGCTCGCTCTTGCACCCTGGAGCCCCGAAGGCGAAGACGGCGATTCCCGCGCTGACCGCAACCGAGGCAAGGGCAGGCTGGCGTCGTGAGGTCTCCCGCATGGCGGGCCGTATTCTAACACGGCCCCGATCCTGTCGCGGGGGGAGCCCGACGACCGGGTGCGGCCGCCGGTCGAGTGGGGGGGTCGCCGCGCTGGCTGCTGAGCGCAGGCTGCTCTAAGAGAAGTCCGTGCTTCTGGCTGCGCCTCCCTCCGGCTGGCTTCCGGCGATCGAGGCCGGGCGCGCTCGTCTCGAGCGTGAGCTCGACCGTTCGTCTCCTCTTCCGTCGGGTATGGCCCCAGGCATCGCGGCGTTGCTCGATCTCGTCGTTGCGTGGAGTCGTCGCATCGATCTTACCGCGGCCCGATCCCCGGAGGAGCTTGTCGACCTCTATCTTGCCGATGCCTTCGTCATTGCTGTGGTCGAACCCGCCTCCGACCGGAGGTGGATCGACGTCGGGAGTGGTGGCGGGGCACCGGGGTTGGCCCTCGCCCTGCTGCGACCGGACGTCGAGCACACCCTCGTGGAGCCACGGGTGAAGCGAGCGGCCTTTCTCCGGACTGCCATGGGGGCGATCGGGTTGACGCGCGTACGCGTCGTCCAGCAGCGGAGCGAATTGCTGTCGAGTGGGGCTTGGGAGGTTTCGCTGTCGCGTGCCACGTTGCCACCCCAAAGATGGCTCGCGGAGGGGACGCGTCTTGCGACCCACGCTGTCTGGGTGCTCCTTGCTAGGGGCGAGCCGCCCAGTCAGCAGGGCTGGCGGCTCGTTGCGGACATCGACTACCACCTCCCGCACACGCGTGCGTCGCGCCGTGCGCTTCGCTACGTCCCGTCGGGATGAAGAGTCCCGGCCGAATCCGGCGGATCTCCTCTCTAGGATACGAAACCGCCCCGCTTGCTTCGAGCCCGCGGGGCGGTAGCTCTCGGTCGCTGCGGCAGCGCCCAAGTAGCGAGGGGGTCAGGCTCCTGCGCTGCCGGCGACCCCTGCTGCTGGGGTTCCAGCCGCGTTGCCTGCGGCTCCACCCGCGCCACCATTCGGTGGCGAGCCACCCTCTCCACCCTGGTCGCCAGCCGCGCCTGCTGCCCCGCCCGCAGGTGGCTCCCCACCAGCACCTGCCTCGGGGTCCGCGCCGCCGGCGCCGCCGGGTGCCATGCCACCACCGCCCGCGGTGGGTATTCCACCTCCGGTACCACCAATCGGACCCACACCGCCCGCTCCGCCTCCGCCACCAACGGGCGGAGTGCCTCCGGTCTCGCCACCACCCGTGGCCTGTCCTGCTCCACCGCCTACTGGTGGCGCGCCACTTGCGCCGGCGAGAGGTGCCCCGCCCGAGGTGGGAGCCCCGGCGTTGGGGGCGCCGGCGTTGCCGCCGTCGCCGGGCATCCCTCCCGTGGTGGTGGTGGCGCCAGCGGTGCCACCCGTCTCCTCGACGCCGCCAGTGCCCGTCGCTCCACCAGGCTCACCATCGGAGATCTTCGATCGGTCGACATCGGTGATCAGCGTACAGGCCGCGCTCAGCATCGGAACGACGGTGAACAGGAGGAGGAGACGACGAGCGTGGAACATGACAAGTCCTTCCGGGTGGGGCGCGAGGCCTCGCGCGACGACGGCAAGTGTGTCTCGTTGCGTGGTCACACAGCAAGCCCCTTGGTGCCGATCCCGTCCGGGGGCTGCACTCCGCCATTGGGGGTAGGCCTCCTGGCCGAACTCCGCCCGTTCACCCATTCGGGTCCCAAACCCCGTTTCCTTGGGGCTGGTTCGGGGCGAGCTCGAACGAGGCTTCCCTGATCTACTACGTCTGAAGATCCGCGCGTCACGGGCGAATTTTCCGTACCGTGGTAGATCGGCGCCGGTGGCGTTCGCCCCTCATCCAGCGGCGAGGAGGGGGAGGTGGCGTGGCGCGGCCGACGCGGGGGAGGGCGCGCCTCCGCCGCCAAAAAGAAGCCTAGCGCGGGCAGCGCGTTCGTCGCAATGGCTTCGGGTTTTTCGGGCATTCTCTGGTGAGATGGCGGTCACCCGCTGGCCGTTTTAGGCTTCGGCCCATGGCGAAATGTGCGTGGGCGGTGCTGGGGCTCGCGTCCGTTCTCGCGCCAGTGGGGGCGCAGGCGCAGGTCGCACCCGGCGCCTCTGGGCTGGAAGCGGGGGGGCTCGCGCCCCCAGGGAGCGGACCCGCCGACCCCGCAGTCCCCTCCCCCAGGCCGGAACAGGACCTGGTGGCGGCCGAAGAGAAGGATTCGGGTCGCGGTCTGGAGGTGGTTTGGCTCGATGGCGAAATCGGCTACCAGCTCGTTGGCCTCCAGACCTTCCACGACGGCGACCTCGTTCACGAGGGATTGGTCGAGACCCGCCAGGGCGGGCTGATGTTCGGTGGGGGATTCGGGCTGAGGCTGGTGTTCCTCACCTTCGGTCCGCGGTTCCGGTTCGGGACCTTCGCAGAGTGGAAGCACTGGACGCTGGACGCGGAGGTCGGGCTCCGGATTCCGTTTGGGCGGCTCGAGCCCTATGCCGTTGTTGCTGGCGGGTACGCTTCGGTTGGCGACGTGCCTGGGCACGACGGCCTCGACGACGGCGATGTCAAGATCCGGGGCGGGAACCTGCGCGTGGGGGTAGGCGCCGACATCTACCTGAGCCAGGCCTTCACCCTCGGCGGTGTGGTGACCGGCGACGCGCTCTTCCTGACCCGACCCGCGGTCAGGGTTCCGGACGCAGCCGGTGACGGAGCGGTAGTCTATGCGGAGGATGGCAGTGGTGTCGGCGCCGCTTTCGCCGCTACTGCCGTGGCTAGGCTGCACTTCTGATCAGCGAGCGCCACTCTCGAATCGCTCATCCCGAGGCAGCTGCGGAACCCGCCCATGAATCTCTGGTCGATCCTGATCGCGGTCCCGCTCGCGCTCTTCGCGCCGACACTCGCCTGGCTCATCTGGCGGCGAGTGAGTGCGCGCCGCTCCCTCACCCCGCGAAACGCCTGGTCAGTGGGTGTTGGTGGTCTGCTCGGAGGGTTGGCTGCCATCTACCTCGAACGGGCGATGCTCGATCTCACCGGCCTCTCGATCGAGGTCGGTGCCAGAAGTCCCGTCGGTGCGCTCTTCGCGATGCTGCTCTTCATCGCGCCACTCGAGCAAGGGCTGGCGGCGCTCAGCGTGATCTGGCTCGTGCGTCGGCGGGTCGTTGACGGGGCACACCTCGGCCTCTTGTATGCCGCCTGCGCGGGCGCCGGGTTCACGGCCGTGACCACCTTCCACTACGTTGCGGCGTCGTCGCTCGACCCGCTTCGCAGCTTGCGGGCGCTGCTCGGGGCCCCTGCCTTCGTGTTCTTCGCCGGCGTGTGGGGGTTCGCGCTGGGGAGCGGCCATGGTGCTCGGCGAGGGCGGTGGTTCCCGATCGCATGGGTGGCTGCCACCACGCTCCACGGGTTCTTCGCGCTGGTCGTCTTCGGCTCGCCGCCCGGCGCCCTGGTCATGATCCTCCCGTTGACGCTGGTGATGGGCGGGACCGCTTGGGTCGGGCTCCGCGACGCCGGTGTTCTCTCGTCATCGCAGCACTCCTTCCTGGCGTCCATCGAGCCTCCCTCGATCGAAGCCGTTCGCCGCGCCTTCAGTCGCCGGAACCGACCACTCATGCCGCACTGGATCGTGCTCGGGGCGTTGGTCACGCTAGGATCGATGATCACGCTTGTGCTGGGCGCGGTGTTCCTCGGCTACCAGATGGGGATCGACTTTTCGCTCGCCGAGCGAGGCGATTTCGGTGCCACTGCCCCACTCAGCCTGCTCGGCGTGGCATTGCTCGCGGCGTTTCCCCTCGCCGGGTTCCTCGTCGCTCGTGCCACCGCCGCCACCAGCGTGCTCGAGCCGACGCTCGGCGCCGTGGTCGCCATCGGGCTGACCGTCGCGGGGCTGGGCCTGACCGCACCCATCACCGTGGTCTTTGCCCTCGCCGCGGCTCCCATTGCGCTTGCGCTCGCCTGCGGTGGGGCGTGGATCGGGCTGTCGTGAGCGCAGGACAGGGGTGCCGATGAGACGTAGGTAGGGCAACGTCGATTCGTAGCGCGGGACAGGCCCGCAACCCAAGCACGGCGGCGGATCGTGCCTGCGCTGGGTTCCTTCTCTGCGGGGGAGGCGCGCCCTCCCCCGCATTGGCCGCGCCACGCGACTTCCCCCTCCTCGCCGCTCGACGGGCGGCGGGCGCCTCCGGCGCCGATCTGACGCGCCGCCGAAAATCCGCGTGCGACGCGCGGGTTTCAAGACTCATTCGATCAGCGCCGGGGCGTGCGGGAGCGTACATCGAGGCGGAGCTGGTCCCGGCGCTATCGACGGGAAGCGCCGGCAGAGACGAATGCTCGTTGGTAGTCGATGCGGACGAAACCGAGCAGCTGTTCGTCGGCGAACTCGCCGGTATCTCGCCCGAAGTCGAGCCGGCGGGCGGATGCCCGGACGCCAAAAGACCACACCATCGAACGGCGAACCTCCTCCGTCGCGGATATCTCCGCCCCGAGGCTTGCGGTGGGGCCCTCTTCGCTCTCTCGGGTAGTGCTCGCCGTGGTGGAGGTGAGGTTGGCGCGGTACGTCCACGGTCCGTCGCGCCCCTCGAGGCCCAGCGTGGCCCCGATCGCCCTTCGTGGACGTCCCGTCAGCGGGTCCAAGGCAGCTGTCACCGTGACGGCTGCGGTCCCACCTAGCCGCACCTCTCCGACGGAACCCAGCGACGAGGCTGCCGAAGCGTTCGCCATCGGACTCGCCCAGAGATCGCCTTCTTCGGCGTCGACGACCGTGAGTCCCCCTTCGACCGAGGTCGAGGTGGCTCTCGAGGCCCGATGCCCCCACCCGATGGTGGCATCGGCGCTGTGGTACCGGAGCTCGTCGGTCGTCATCTCTGCCGCGCCTGGACGCCCCGTGTCCCAGGCGTACTCGGCCCACCCGATGTTCGTTGCGAGGTTCAAGACGTCGCGTCGCGTAAGCTCCAGTGCTTGGGCGATGGTGAAGTAGAACGCGTTGGAGGTCGGGTAGTACGACGTTTCGTCGTCGACGAACTCGCGCCGGGCCCAGCCAACACTGCTGCCAGCCTGGTAGCGCCGGGAGAACACGTGGGTCACCGAGGAGCTGGCTGCCAAGTTCACGACTCCGACTCGTGACACCGCTGCGGCGGCGTTCGCGTCGTCGGTCTCGACCAGTTCGGCGAATTCGGTGTAGTCGACCCGACCATAATCCGCCGCCGCCGTGTTGCGCCACATCGTGCGACGACTGAGGGCATAGGACTGGGTCGCCGTTGCCTGTTGGAGCAGGGTGGGTTGGGGATCCTCGACCGCGGTTGGTCGGCGCAGAAAGAGGCGTGGCCCGTAGGTGAGCTGGAACGAGAATCGTCGTGTGTATGCGGTGCCAGAGACGGAGGGAGCGAGGGTCGCGATCACCGCTGGTTCGGTGGGACCGAGGGAGCGGGTCGGCGCGAGGCCACCAGCGACTTCAGCGTTCATGCCCGCCGTGGCCTCGAGCCCGACCGCCCCTACGCCCACGATGAACGCAGCGCTGACCGCCAGTCCAGCCACGCGTCCTACTCAGCCACGACGACGTCACCGTCGAGGAGAACGAAACGCCTACTGGCCGCCTCACCGGCGGCCAATTCAGCGTACCGGAACCGGACGCGGACGGGTTGCTCACCACTCCGCACCACGAAGACGCGTTGGTGCTTGGCAAATTCGGTCAGGCCACCGGCCTGCGCGAGTGCATCGACGACTCCCGCCTCCCCGTCCACGGCGTAGGCTCCAGGGTTCCGAACCTCCCCGATGACGATCACGCGGGCGGGGTGTTGGCTGACGAGCGAAACCCGTACGACTGGGTTATCGAGGATGTTGGTCAGACCTTGCGTGACGCGTTCGGTGATCTGGGTGACGTCGCTGTCCTGGACGGACACCTGGCCCACGACCGGCAGCACGATCGTATGGTCCAACGCAACAATCACCTCCCCGGACATCGTCGGCTGGTCGCGGACGAAGACGAAGAGGTGATCGCCAGGTGCGACCCTCGCGGCCTTCCCCGTGAGCACCTGTTCCGGCAGGTCATAGACCCAGACGTATGGAGCCCGCGCGCAGCCGGCGAGGGCTACCGCCAACGCGGCTCCGACCACCAAGACTCCTCGAGGGCACATGCGGGCGAGCATGCCCATGGTATGGGCATACGCCAAGCGCGGAGGAGCGGAGCGCGGATATCCCGCAGGACCCAGCCTCTCCACGCCGAAGCCCACCGCGTCCGAATGGTGGGCAGAGTCTCGGTGAGGAAGGTTCCCATTCACTTGCAGCTCGCCACTCGCCCCGGGCTCGACGGTGCTCCTTGCCGTGGTGCGGCCGACACCCGTCGCCCAAGGGGAGCGACCGGTCTCATGGGTGGTGGCGGGGACTCTGCCGCCTCATCGCCTATCAGGTCGCCGCACGTGTGACTTGGCGGGCAGCGCCTGTGCGCATCCGCGACGCGTACCTCTGGCTGCACGCGCGCAAGAGGGTGGATTGGGGCTCTCGATGCAACAGCAGGTGCCGTCCAGCAGAGCGCGGTGGAAACGAGCCGGGCCTGTGGGCTCGGGCTCGCGAAATGCTGCGAGGCGCGTGTGGTCGTGACGCTCGCTGCCGCGTCGGGAGCGTGCTCACCAGCGCAGCTCTCGCTCCCCCTCCCGGCTCCGAGGCCCCAACCCTTTCGACGAAGCCGCCTCCGAACAGCGCCGCGTGGGCCATTGCCCCGGTGGTCCCTCACCCGCCTGCCCGCTTGCCGGATCCCGACCCCGTTCCCCGACCCCCGGCGCGCGCCGCGAGCCGCCGATCGACGGTGACCCCGCTTGCGTCCTCGTACCCCCGCACGCTAACACCAAGTCGTGTCCCATCGTCCGCCGTCGCTCGGTCATGGTGGGCTCCCGCCACCCGAATTCGATCCCGCGGAACTGGCAAGCCTCCGCGTCGAAGCCAAGCGCGTGGTCCGTCGCCGTCTCCGCGCAGTACGTGGCGCGTTGCCAGCGGCGGCTGTGGCGGCTCGGAGCCACGCAGCTTGTGTTCGGCTCTCGGCGCTGCCCGCGATCGCCGCCGCGCGGAGGGTGGCCCTCTACGCCGCAGTGGGGGCGTGGCACGAGCTCGATCTCTCGCTGCTCGACCTCACCCTCCGAGCGCGCGGCGTCGCGCTCTTTTATCCCTTCATGGAACGAAGGGGAGCGGAGCTCAGTACCGGCTTTCGCCTCACGCGTTCCCCCGAAGATCTCGCCGTGCGGGGCCACTGCTTTCCCGAACCTCCGCGCGACGCTCCGGAAGCGCTGCCCGGCACCCTGGATGCCATTGTCGTGGCGGCGCTCGGCGCCGCACCCGACGGACACCGTCTCGGGCACGGGGCGGGATGGTACGACCTCGCGCTACCGCAGCACTGCCCACCCGCGGTCGCCATCGCCGCCGTCTTCGACTTCCAGATCCTCATCGAAGTCCCCGCCGAGCCTCACGACGCGCGGTGCGCCTGGGTCGTGACTGACGCCCGTACGATCGATGTGTGCGGATAGCCTTGCCCGCAGGGTGTCATTTGGCTCGGAGGCGGTGCGGACAGTCGACGTCCAGGCAGGTACAGTAGAGCTCGTGCTTGTGGTAGCGGACCGCGAAGCCGTGCTTGGCTGCGATCTGGTCCTGAAGCTCCTCGATCCGCGGTTCCGAGAACTCGACGATCCGGCCGCATTCGAGGCAGATGAGGTGGTCGTGGTGAGTCCCTCCCACGGCGAGTTCATAGCGGGCAAACCCATCGCTGAAGCGCCGTTCGTGAGCCACACGCGCGGCCACCAGCATCTTCATCGTCCGGTAGACGGTGGCATACCCGATGCGTGGGTCCTCCGATCGTACCAGGGCGAGGAGCTGGTCGATCGTGATGTGCTCTCGAGTCATGAGGAAGGCCTCGACGATCTGGCGGCGTTGCTCGGTCGAACGTAGGCCGTGCTCGGTCATGTGGGCGCGCACCTGCTCTCGCAAGACCTCCACGTCGGGCTCGCACCCTGACCCCAGGGCGGCCGTCGGCGCTGACCAGTTCGGCGTCGACCGTTCGGTGGCGGACGGCGGCCTCGATCCGGGGTCCGACGATCCTCCCTGCATTGTCGTCCTATCACCCTTCGGTCGCGCCGGGTCAAGGGACGGTGCGACCCTCGCCTGAGCCCCGCTAGGTCTCGATCGAACGCAACCGCCAGTAGGCCGCGAGGGTTCCCGCCAGAGCCAGCAGGGGGGCTGTCAGCGGTGGCGCGAGGTCGAACCCAACCGCGAGCGCCCCCACGATGCCGGCGGCCATGGTGAGGACTAGGCCGAGCCGTGCCTCCTGTCGGCACTCATGTGCGAGCCGAATGGCCAAGGCGGCATCTCGAACGTCGTCGTTCGTGAGTTGCACACTCCACTCCGCGGCGCTCGATCCGGCGGCCCCGAGCGCCACCGATACCTGGCCAGCTGCAAGGGCAGCGTCGTCGATCGGACTACGTCCCACTACGGCGATCACGGCGCCGCCGTCCGCGAGACGTTTCACCTCGTCGCCGCGCTCCTGCGGCAGCACTTCGGGACGGATGTGCTCCACATCGAGTGCACGTCCCAGGGCCTCGCACGTCTCGCGCGCGTCGCCGGAGAGCAGCACCGGTTCGACGCCGACATCGAGGAGATGCTGGACCGCGGCGCGCGCCCCTGAACGAAGGCCATCCTGGAGGCCGAGCAATCCGGCGAGTCTTCCCGCGAGGGCGACCAGCATCACCGATCTTCCCAGTGCTTCGAGCTCGTTGATCCTGGACTCTGCGCGAGCGACGCTGATGTGTTCGCGCAGCATCAACGCGCGGTTGCCGACCACCAGGGGCTGTCCGTTCGATGCAATCGCGGTCACCCCCAACCCCGGCTGCAGGGTGGGACTTCGCACGCCGTCAGGCCGGACACCGCGTCCCCTGGCAGCGCGCACGACGGCCGCGGCGACGGGGTGGACGGCGCCGCTCTCAGCCCCAGCCACGAGCGCGAGCACCATCTCGGCGTCGTGATCACCGAACGCCTCGATGCTCGCGATTTCGGGCTCGCCGAGCAGTAGCGTTCCTCGTGCGCAGAACACGGTCGTGGACACCTTCCCCGTCTGATCGAGCGCATCCGCGGTGCGGAACACGACGCCGCGCTGCAGCGCGGCGAGCACGGATCGACCCACGTGCAGGGAACCAATCTGGGCGAGCCCAGCGTTCGCCAGCGCTGCGTATGCTCCGACCGCGACCATCGCCACCTCGATCAGGTTCGGGGTGCCCGCGAAGGCGGCGAGGGAAGCGAGCAACGCCGCGAGCGGAGCTCCTCTCTCCGCGGCCAGCCGTCCGAAGCGTGCCAGAGGCGCGATGAGGTCGGCGCGTCGGCGCGGATCGTTGGTCAAACGAAGCCAAGCCCGGTCGTGGCCTGCCCAGCCGACGACGGCGCGGACTCGTCCTTCCTTGACGCATGCTCCGGCGACCAGTGACTCTCCCTCGCCGCGCAGCGCTGCGCCGCGGGCACGGTACCACGGGGTCACTTCGACGCTTCCGGCGACGACGGTTGCGTCTACCGGGACGACCTCACCAGGTCCCACCACGATCTCCTCGCCAGGGCGAAGCTCGCGAGCGAGAGTGGGCACGATGCTGTCGCTTACGACGCGATGGGCGTTCCCGTCGAGTGCGGTGGCGATCCGCAGCCGTTCCGCTTCCTGGGGACGTCGCGCATGGCGCATCAGCCACATGCCTGCCGCCAGCGTTACGACGACCACCGCCGCCAGTGTCACCGCGGCGGGGGCTTCCGGCCTGGCGTGCAGGATGGCAGCGCTGGCGACGATTACGCCGCCGATCGGAGCGGCGAGGAGGGCGAGCGGGGAGGCCAGGGTCGGGTCAGGGCGGCCGAGCACGCGCTCGAAGACCAGCGCCCCCGCCGCCACACCGGCGAGCAGGGCGCGGGCATGGAGGGCGACGCCGGTGTCTCCGGCGAGGGTCAGGGCCACCGCGAGGCCACCTCCGAGCATCGCCAGCGCGAGCAGCAAGCCGCCGACGTCCGGCGGGGGCCCTCCTCCGGTGACGGGCGCCGAAGTTCCCGGATCGTCCTCGAGCTCGGCCGGTCCGATCGCGGCCGGTGGGGAGTCGAGGTGGGAGAGCTCGTCCGCGCCGACATCGGCGAGGGCTTCTGCGGCGTGCTTGCGCTGTTCGAATCCGTCTGCGTCCTGGCGGATGGCCAGGACCGCGCTGGGATCGAGCACGCCGGGTGTTCGATGGCGCGGGATGGGGAGCGGCGTCAGCCGCGGGTCGACGGCGAAGGCTTCTCGGCATGGGGACGAGCAGAAGTAGCGGAATCGGGTCCCGAAATAGGCGACCCGCGCCGCACGAAGCGGATCAACCGGGTTGCCGCAGGTGGAGCAGGGTACTGTCCCGGCAGGACCTTGGCTCGGGCGCGCCGGCAAAGGCGTCGCCGCTCTCAGCTCACCCATCACGCTCCATGGCCCACACCAACGCGGCCTTGGCGGAGTGCAGCCGGTCCTCGGCCTGCTCCCATACGTGGCTGTGCGGGCCTTCGAGGACCTCCTCGTCGATCTCCTCACCGCGGTGGGCCGGCAGACAATGGAGCACCACCACATCCGACGCGGCCCGCTTGAGCAGATCGCGGGTCAGCCGGTACCCGGCGAAAACGCGGAGCCGGGCCTGTTGTTCCGCCTCCTGACCCATGCTCGCGAACACGTCCGTACTGATGACGTGGGCGCCCTCCGTCGCGGCGGCGGGATCCGTAACCACACGGACGTTGCCGCCGGCGGCGCACGCGCGAGAGACGCGCTCTGGAGCCGGAAGGTAGCCGTCTGGGCACGCGAGGACGAGATCGAGCCCGAGCACGCCAGCAGCCTCGATCCAGGAGTTTGCCATGTTGTTGCCGTCGCCGACCCAAGCGAACTTGAGCCCGCCGAGACGCTTGCGAACGCGGAGGACCGTCTGCAAATCCGCAAGCAGCTGCATCGGATGATCCTGATCCGTCAGGGCATTGAGGACGGGGACCGTGCAGTGGGTGACCATCTCGTGCAGACGTTCCACGCCGCCCGTCCGGAAGGTGATGGCGTGCACCATACGGGTGAGCACGCGTGCCATGTCCTTCACCGGCTCGCCGCGATCCATCTGCGACCCGGATTTGGTGAGCACGAGCGGGTGGCCACCGAGCTCATGCACCGCGACCTCGAGGGACACCCGAGTGCGAGTCGAAGGCTTCTCGAACACGAGCGCCACGGTCTTCCCCACGAGGGGCAGCTCGGCTCCTGGCCGCCCCCGGCGGGTGCGGAACCGCTCTGCAAGCTCGAGGATGCGGATCAGGCCGTCTCGGCCCAGGTCGGTGAGGGTGAGGAGGTGTCTCGGCACCCGAAGGCTTTTACCCGCATTTTGGCCAAAGTGCACGCTCTCGCGCCAAGCCCGGCCCCAGGCCTACCGGGACCGGTTCCCTATCGGCCGAGCCCGAGCGATCCGTCACTCCCCAGCGCCGTGCGTGGCGGGGCGCGAGGAGCGGGCGGTCGTAGGCGCAGCCACCGACGCCGTCGAGCTACGCGCGAGGTGCGCTTCCCAGGCCGGCTCGTGCCGTCGGCTAGAGCACCGATCAGGTTGCCGACAGCAACGGCAGCGCTGGAAACGCGTCCGTGCGAGGCGAGGACGCGTTTCCAGCGCTGCC
>JAFGBI010000207.1 GCA_016933275.1 Polyangiaceae bacterium
GCGCGAAGTCGGCGAGGGTACCGGACACGAGATCGTGGAGGGCAACGGGGGAATGGTGGACACGGAGCAACTCGAGGGCAGCGGAGAACCATCCCTGACCGAGGCCACGGGCGTTGCCGCTCCGGGTCTCGGCGCAGCGCCTCGGTGAAGGCCTCCCCGATCACGGCGCGCGGCGACTTCTCCACGCTGGCCCCCACGCGCTTGTCGCTCGGTCGAGGCCGGCGGGTACTCACCTGCTCGGCATCGCGCAGCGTGTGGACCACGTCCGCGGCGGTGCGAGGAAACGGGGCGACCGAGTAGACCGTCGCCGCTCGCGCCATGCGCTTCCGATTGTCCTTCTCGCCCGGCGTCAGCCGGGTTTCCAGCTTGCGAGGGGTCTTCTCGGCGGCTCGTCGGGTGCCTTCCCGGAGATCCTCGTGGCGCATGACGACGCCCTTGGCGTCGGTGCTGATCACGAGCAGGTCGCCTTGCGGATCACGCGCTGCGGCCCGGGCCTCGTAGAGAACGTCGAAGTCCTGCGCCGCCCGCACCGCGAGCTCCTCGACTTGGCGCTTCCCGATGGTGGTCCCCGTGTAGTCGCGCACCATCTCCACGACTCCCCGAACGACGCCCGCGCTGCCTCCTTCGCGACCACGCGAGGGATCCCATGGGAGAACAGCTCTGCCGGCAGATTCAAGGACGCATCCAGCGGGTGAAGTCCGGCGCTTCCGGGGGCCTGGTACGCCAGGCGCGGACCGTCACCTCGCCCAGCACGGTCGCCAACTGCCGCTCGCTTGCCCGCGTCTGGGTCCGGTCAACGCTGTCGGCACCTACGACCTCGGTGCGTCTCTCCGCCGTCGCCCGCAGCTCCAGGTGGGCATCGAACATCTGCCGCGCCCACTCGCGACCCTTCTCGTCCAGAGACTCCTCGATGTCCGAATGCGGTTTGCGGATCATGTCGTTGCTGCGAAGGATACCTTCGACCTCCGTCGCGTGCGCGTGCGTGCTCGCGAACACCGAGGCGGCGGGCTCCGTACTGAGAGCGAATTGAGCGGGCATGACGTGGCCTCCGTGCTTGCGCCGGCGTCGCAGGAAGAACGTTAGGCCGCCGGGACAAATTCCCGCCGTCCCGCAGAATTCTCAGCACTTCCCCACCGTCGGGACGGAGCCGCACTCAAGCCGGAAGCCGAACCGCCGCTCGAAGGCCCGTTGCCAACCGCTGCGCCGGACGATAAGCATTTCCGGCGTGCTTTCTTCGTCGCGTGAGCACCTGAAATGGGCGGTCGTTCTGGCAGGTCGCCGGCACATCATTGATGTGGATTGGCCCGGCTTCGACAACCATGTTGCCGTAGACGGGGTTGTCGTCGAGCGATGGAGCTGGCCCGGCAACAACCTCATTACGAGTCGTTCGTTCGACGTGCACGGCGTGCCCTGCACGATCGTCCGGCGGCGCATCGGTTTGCTCGATCATGGGTTCGAGCTACGGGTGAACGATTCCGGGGCGGTAGTCGAGGCGATGGACGCGGTGGGCATGCCAGGTGCCCTGCACCCGTCTCGGTCATCCCTTCCCCTCGCGTTGGCGCTGCTGGTGTTGGCATCGTTGATCATCGGTGGAATCGTGATCGGCGTCGTCGCCCGGCTGGGGTGAGCAGAAGCTGGCTCCGAGCCGCCGGCACCCACCGCGGTGGCCCGATCGGCGGGGCGATGAGCGGCGCACGGCTCCCTGGGATCCCGAAAGGTCCGGGAATGCCCCCTCCCGCGACGGGCGTTTCCATCCAAGTCCTATGTCGGAAGTCCGTGGACGCGCGGTGTGGCGCGCGGTCGCCCTGCTCGGCGCGATCGCGGGGGTGGCGATCGGCGGGGCACGGTGTCTGGCGGGGCGGGGGGGCACGCCCCTGGCGTCCGCCCCCCCGCGCCCGTCGTCCTCCATGGCGGGCCTGGACCTGGTACGTTCTTCCTGGGGTTCGAAGGGGACGGTCGCCTCGGCCAGCAGCGTGTCGCGCGGGCCGCACTGCGAGCCGGCCACCACGCCGCATCGGTACCAGAACGAGATCTTCTTCGCGCCCTTCGACGAGGAGGATCCATGGGTCGTGCTCGACAAGGCGCTCGACGACTGGAAGGGCGGCTCCCACCTGGCCGTTGCCGTGGGCTTCACGATCCCGTTCGGTGATGCCGGGCTCGATCGGCTGCTTCGCCACCCAAAGGTTGCCGTGGTCACGCACCTTAGCCTGCAGCGTTCGTACATCACACCAGACGGACTGAAGACGCTCCTCGCCTCTCCCATCGCCCCGAGGCTGGTGGCACTCGACCTCCGAGATGCCCTCCTCGGTGTCGAGGGTGCCCGGGTCCTCGCCGCGACCAACCGCCTGGGTGCGCTCCGCGAGCTCAACATTGGCCGGAATTACCTTCACTCCGAGGGCGCGCAGGAGCTCGCCGGCGCCAGTGGCCTCCGCGGGCTCGAGCGGCTCGAGCTCGGCTATAACCTCATCGGCGCCGAGGGCGCGGCAGCGCTCCTCGCGAGCCCGGCGTTTCCGCGGCTTCGCCACCTGGGGCTCGCCTACGAGCTGATTGGGGACAGAGAGTTCATCCGACGGGCCGAACCGAGCCCGCTCGAGCGGCTCGAGTGCCTGGACCTTCAGTACAACGAGATCGGCGTCTCTGCGGCCAAGGACATCGCCCGCTCTTCCGCGCTACCTGCTCACGCATTCGCGTTCCTGAGCGGCAACCTGAGCGAGGAGATGGAGGCGAAGCTCGAAGGGTTGCCGCACCTCGTTTTCAAGGAGGGGCCGGAGCTCGACGGCCAGGTGTCGGGTTTCTGGGGCGGGGCGAAGCCCAAGGGGGTCGCTACCATGACGCCCCCGGCCCCGCCTCCGCTGACCCTGCCCGCAACGGTGGAATTTCGCGAGCTGTGGATCTGGGAGTTCGGGCTCGTTGCCGAGCACCCAACATTCATGACGCCAGGGGAGCTGCCGGGCAACGGCAAGAGCCGCGACTTCACCTGGCTGGATCAGGCGGGCTTCTTCGCAGGCGGCCACTGGAACAGCTTGCAGCTCCCGCCCGACCAGGCCTTTGCCAGCGAGCTGGCCGACGCAGCCCGCCCCGCGCCCGGCGATTGCCTTCGCATCGAGCCCCTGGGGAAGCACGCCGCGCTCGTCTGGCGCCGCGGCCCCGTCAAGAGCTCCGTGACGCGTGTACAGGGCACCGATGCGCTGCTCGAGCTGCGATTCTTCTATCCCACCCAGCGCGAGCGCTACTTCCGCCCCATCGCCGAGCGTTGCGTGCGGTCGCTCTCCTTCGAGGCTGGCGAGACCGTGACCCCGTGAGGTCAGCCCTTTCAAGGTGTCTTCCGATGTCATCTGATCCATTTCCTACTTTGTGGGATCCTTCTGCAGTGGTTTCGAGGAATTTGCTATCCATCTGAAGACACCTGGGGCATGGCGCCGAGGATGATCTTCTCGAAGCTGTTCGAGCGGTTTGTCGCCAAA
>JAFGBI010000208.1 GCA_016933275.1 Polyangiaceae bacterium
GAGGCAGCGCTGGAAACGCGTCCTCGCCTCGCATGGACGCGTTTTCAGCGCTGCCGTTGCTGTTGGCAACCTGATCGGTGCTCTAGGGGGACCCCGGGGTCTGGAATTTGGCCCGACGCGAGCTCGCGTGCCATCGGACATATGCGCTTCGATAACTCCCTCGAGGCGCGGAGGATGCCTTCCGATGGCGATCACGCACCACTGCACGATCTGCGGCCAAGCCTTCGAGCCGCACTTCAGCTACCAGATGGAAGAACGCATCGAGTCCGGCGACGCCGGGGTACCCGAAGCGCGCTTCGTGTTCTTCTGTTCGCAGCGCTGCCTCGAAGAGAGCCATCGTGGCGGAACCGAGGGGACGGCGACCTGCCACTGTTGTGCGGCGAGTTTTCGGGTCGACCTCGCCTCGCAGGTCCTGTTCATCGATGGCCACCGCCGGTACGCATGTGGCCCCGACTGCCGCGCCGCCGTGATCGCGGAGGCGCGCGGGGTCCGCCTGGGCGACGCGCTGGCACCTCCCGATTCTCCACGTGCGGCCACGCCTCGCGTCGCGGACACCGCGACGCCCGCCGCGGTCGCCCCCGCTGCAGCTCCGGCGATCCTTTCGGAGACCGCGCCCGAGCTGCCCGAGACCACCGCCGGCCAAGTGATCCCATTCGCTCCGCCCGCCGCCGTCAGATCCGCAGAGCGAACGGGAGAGGGGCCCCAGATCCTCGCCGTTTTCAATCACAAAGGCGGCACCGGCAAGACCACCACCTCGGTCACCCTGGCCGCCGGTCTCGCTGCCCACGGTCGGCGCGTCCTGCTCGTCGACACCGACGGACAGGGCAACGTCGGGGTGTCGCTCAACCTGCCGACCGAACGCTCGCTCTACCACGTCCTCGTGATGGGCCTCTCACTGGAGTCGGCCGTACAGGAAGCCCGCCCCGGGCTGGACGTTCTGCCGTCGAACGAGACGCTGGCCGCGGCCGAGCTCTACCTCGCCGGCCGCCGCAATCGCGACCGCGTTCTCCAGACTCGGCTCGAGGCCGCCCGTGCGACCTACGATTTCGTGATCCTCGACTGCTCCCCGAGCCTGTCGCTGATGAATCAGAACGCGCTCTGTTTCGCCGACGCCGTGCTCTGCCCGGTCGCCTGCGACTACCTCTCGCTGGTGGGGATGCGGCAGGTGCTCCGGACCATGAAGCAGGTCAACCGCGTCTTGAACCATCCAGTGAAACTCTGGGGCGTCTTGCCCACGCTCTTCGACGCGCGGGCGCGCGTATGCCACGAGGCACTCGACACCCTCCGCGAGCACTTCAAGGACCGCTGCCTCGAACCTATTCGGTCGACCATTCGCGTCAAGGAGGCACCCGCCCAGGGTCGAACGCTCTTCGAGCATGCACCGGACTCGAACGCGGCCGAGGACTACCTGGTCGTCGTCGAGCGCCTCCTCGCGTCGCGCCACGCCGACTCGGCCCAGACCGTTCCCCGACAGCGCATGGGAGGTACCAAGTGACCGAACACAACGATTTCCGTGAGGCGGCCGCGAAGGTGCTCGACACCGATGACGTCGAGGGTGTCCTCTCTGCTCGATTCTACGCCGGCGCTCCGGCGCGCCAGGAGCGCGTCCGCCGCGAGCAGCCACGCCCCAGCCACTACAAGGTGATCTGCATCTCGATGTACACGGAGGACCTGCAGCACCTCGACGAGATGGTCGAGGTCCTCAAGGCGCGAGGCCTCACCAAGGCCAACCGCAGCGCGCTCATCCGATACGCGCTCGGCGAGGTCGACCTCGACCGCGTCCCGCGCGGACTATGACGCGCGGACCCATCCGGGCCCCGCCGGCCGCCCCAACGCTCCGCGCGAGGCCGGCCGATGTGGACCGCTGGGTGTGCGATCTCGGGATCGCGCGCGAGGCGGCCGAGCTCCACGGGGCGAGCGATGTCATCGACCTTCATGTCGACACGTTCATCTGGACGCGTCTGTTCGGCTATGACCTGACGCGCCGTCACGGTCCGGGACCGCTACCGGGCTGGTGTGCCAGACAGGTCGACCTCCCGCGCCTGGTCGATGCCGGAGTCGGCGGGGCCGTGTGGGCCATCACCACCAATCCATTTGCCAACGGCGACGAGCTTCGGGATGGCCTCCTCGCCAACCTCGAGCGCCTGACTTCGCTGCTGAATCGGTCGGGAGCCGCGGTGGTCGTCCGTACTCCGGCGGAGTATCGGAAGGCTCGCCTGACCGGGCGTCACGGCGCCTTCCTCGCCCTCCAGGGCGGCAATGCGCTGGCCTACGACCTCGATCTGTTGGAACGCCTGCCCGGTGATCCCCTCGTCCTCGTGACCTTGGTACATATGACGGACTCCGACCTCGGAGCGACGAGCTCACCGCTCCGCCTGGGCCCGGATCGAGGTCTCTCGCGGCGTGGCCGGGATCTCGTCGACGCCCTCGAGGCACGGCGCATCCTGGTCGATTTGGCGCACATCGGACGCCGCGGCTTCTGGAACGCCGTGGACATGCACGACCGAACCCGACCCCTGATCGTGAGCCACACGGGGGCCTCAGGTATCCACCCGCACTGGCGGAACCTCGACGACGCTCAGCTGCGCGCGATCGCCGACTCAGGAGGCACGGTCGGGATCATCTACCATGCGTCGTACCTGGGCGACCCGCTCTGGCGCGGACGAGCCCTGAGCGTGGTCCGCCATCTCGAGCATGTGATCGAGACGGTCGGCGAAGACCACGCCTCGCTCGGCAGCGACTGGGACGGCCTCATCGTCACCCCCCGCGACCTGCGTACCGCAAGCGAGCTGCCGCGCCTCACCGCACTGCTCCTCCGACGAGGGCACTCGCCGGAGCGCGTCCGCAAGCTCCTCGGCGGCAACTTCCTCCGGGTGCTGGGCGAAGGCCGGTGACTGCGACCAACGGGGATGGCTCGCCAGGTCCCGTGCTAGCCGCCGAGGTCAGACGTCGAGGGACTCGTAGTCCTCCTCGTTTGCCTCGTCGTCCTCGTCCTCTCCCGTCAGGCCGAGCTCCGCTCGGGAGAGCTGCGGGAGGCGCCGCTTGCCCACGGGTCCCTCGTCGACGTAGTCGCGAAGGTCCATCATCTCCTTGAGCGCTTCGAGCTTCGCGAGCGCCTTCACCTCCACCTGGCGAATCCGTTCTCGGGTAAGGTTCATGATGGCTCCCACGTCCTCCAGGGTCGTCCCTCCGCGGTCGGCGACGTCGAGCGCGCAGGACTCGGTGAGCTCCCACACCTCGAGATCCGGGAAGTTCAGCTTGATGGCGCCCGTACGGGGAGACACGTCGATGTAAAGATGGTACTTGCACGATACGTACGGGCACGGTCGGGGCCCGTCGGTGCATTCCGCCCGAGTTCGCGGCTTGTAGTAGTCCGTTTCCGGGTAGAGAAGCCGCCCGATCTCGAGATCGCGTTTCGTCATCCGCTTGACGCTGATGGTCCGCGCCCGTACGTCCCGCTTGCGGCGGGAACGCCGCTGCTCACGCGTGATGCACTCGCCGTTGCCCTGGTCACAGCACGACGTCTCCGCTCCCGCCTCGGTCACCGCAACTGCTTCGCCCTTCTTTCCGTTCATGTGCTGCCTCCAGTACCGCCGTCGCCACCCACATCATGGGAAAGACGCACGCTCCCACCCAACCTCCCGACAAGGTGGGAGGCGCCGCACGCCGACTGCTTTGACTCGACCGCTCACCCTCAGGAGGCGGCCGCTCGCTCGACTCGCGCTCGCGCGGTGAGTCGGGTCTCAATCGCTCCGAGAAGCGCCAGGAGGTCCTGGCTCATGGACCGCGCCTCGCTCACTTGTCGCGCGAGGAGCTTCGTGTAGCCCTCTGGGCTTCGTTCCCTGAGAATCCCGGCGAGCTTCGCGAAGACGCTGGCCAGGGTTCGCTCGAGCTCCCGCAGGTCCCCCTGCATGAAGAAGAACTCCCGTTGGATCTGCTCGATCGTGTAGCTCTCCGCCATCATCTCCTTGATGCGGAGGATCTGGCGCACCACACTCGCGGGATAGAGCCCCTGTGACCCCTGATGCTTCCCCTTCCGTCCGACCCGGACGCTCCGCGGAAGGAGCCCGAGCTGGACGTATTTCCGTAGGGTCGCCTCGGAGAGCGCGATCTGGTGGGCGGCGAAGAAGGCGAGGATCTCGGCCGAGGTCAAACCTCGGGGGTGCTCCCTCTCGATCCGCTCCAGCGTGACATCGTCGATTCCGCTCATACGCACCGGGTTTCCGCCCGTGGTCGACCCGCCGACGCGGCGGGCCTTCGTGCGGGCCGCCTCACCGCCCGCTGCTCTGTCGGGCGCCAGGCACGACCACCCGAACGCGAGCGAATATATTCCACTGAGTGGAACCTCCAAAACACTTTACCGTAAAAGAACTACGCATGGAGCGGTTCGGCTCCATGGACGCGGTTCCCGATCCCTTGATCGGACATTTACTGTCAGTTCCAGAGGAATGTCCATGGAGATGATTTGCCGTCCATGACGGCAACGCCACGGCGGCGAGCCCTGCGCGTCCGATCAGCACTCGACCCCAACGCCACCGGAAGCCACCCTCACCCGCATCGCCAGCCGACCTCCTCGGGTGGAGCTGTGCGTCCGATCAGGGCTCGGTGGCTCGCGCAACCGCGACGCCGGGACCACGCCACCCCGACGCACACACCGAACGAGGCAGGCCGGGGTCGACTCGACCTCCAAGATCGGGCTAAACCGGTCGCTCCGTGCGACCGTGCCGCGGTCACGGATGGAGCCCCCGAGCCATGGCGGAATCGGTGCACCGAGACGTAACGGCAAGCGGCGTTCGGCTCCGCGTGGCCGAACGGGGCGAGGGACCGTCCATCGTGCTGTTGCATGGACTGTTCGTCGACCACACCACCTGGGATGGCGTGGTCGACGGGCTCTCCGGGGAGTTTCACCTGGTGGCGCCCGATCTGCCGGGGTTCGGTGAGAGCGAGAAGCCGTCACCAATGCGTTTCCCCTACGGGGTCGATGCGTTCGCGGAGGCCATTGCCGATCTGCATGCAGGCCTCGGCCTCGGCCGGGTAGCGGTGGTCGGCCACGGTCTCGGAGGTGCGGTGGCGATCACGTTGGCGGCCCGCCACGCGGAGCTGGTGTCCCATCTGGTGCTCGTCGATTCCCTCTGCTTCGCCGCCGCCCTCGGCCTCGAGCGCACCTTGATCCAACTCCCCCTGGCCGGCAGCTTCGCGTTCCGTCAACTTTGGGGACGGGCTGCGTTCCACGCCCTGTTCCGCAATCGAATGCTCGCCGCCACCTCCACCGTGCCCGCAGCGCGGATCGACTACTACTACGACGTATTCAACACCCCCGCGGCACGAGGGAGCGCGTTCGCGACGCTGCGGTCGACGCTCGATCCGCGACCCGTGGAGGCACGGACCAGTCGCGTGAAGACGCCGACCCTGGTCGTGTGGGGACGCCGTGATCGTGTCTACCCCGCGGCGTTCGGCCAGCGGCTGGCACGCCGGATCCGCGACGCCGGATTCGAGCTGCTGGATACCGCACATTGCCCGCAAGAGGAGCGCCCGCGCGAGGTCGCGCTCGTCATCGGCCGCTTCTTGCGCGCTGAGCGGCCGACGCTGAAGTGATCAGATGGGCGCGAAGCTCGCGGTTGGGGGTTCCTCCCCGGCGGGCGGGGGCGGGGACGGGGGCGTGGTGAGCGCGGGTGGCGGTCGCCTCGGCGCGGGGTACGCAGGGGTGCGCTGGCGAGTCGGTGCGGCAGCTGGAGGCGGGCGAGGCGCGGGGGTCGTGACCGGGGTCGGCAGCGGCGGCTCGGGCGCAGGCGGCGCCGACTCGACGTCGAGAGCGGTGTCGGTCGGAGCCGGAGGGGCCGGGATCGAGGGACTACGAACGTCCAAGGTCG
Organism: Polyangiaceae bacterium; assembly: GCA_016933275.1. Classification (GTDB taxonomy): domain Bacteria; phylum Myxococcota_A; class Polyangia; order Polyangiales; family Polyangiaceae; genus JAFGBI01. The sequence continues at coordinate 5,871 of JAFGBI010000208.1, forward strand.
GCGGCGGGGTCGTGACGACCGGTGCGACGACGGATGGCGGGGCGGCGGGAGCAACGGCGGCCTTCTGCTCGCCCCTCCCAACGGCGCGCCACACCAACGGCGAAAGGAGGATGTAGACGGGGATCGCGAGGAAGAATCCCACGATCCAGGTCACGATCCGGATCGACCGGAGACGACGGGCCTCCTGTTCCGGCGTCCGGCGAACCATCAGCTCGTTCGCTTCGTCCCCAACGTCCTCGCTCGGAGGAGGGATCGTCGCCGGTCCACCGGCGTAGGTCCCCGCATCCCCGGAAGAGAAGAACTCGTGATGCCAATGGTCGTCCACCCAATCGCCCCGCGAGCGAGACGAGGGCGGTGGTGAGACGGGCATGGGCTCGGTCTCCTCCGATCGATGCAGGGTTGTGCCTACCTTGGTAGCGACCAGGGGCATGGGTAGATCGGAGGGTTCGTTCCCGCGACCCATCCCTCGACCCCCCGGGGCGCTTCCGAGCCCTGATCCGCTCGACAACCAAGGTGGCGCTTCGACGGTTTCGGCACCCTCGGCGCGGACGGGGGGCAGAGGCGGCGAAGCAGCCCGCTGTCCCGCCGACGGAGGGGCGGGAGACGCGTCGCGGTCCCGCTCCTCCCCTCCCTCGCCAAAGGGCGGCCCGCCTCCCAAGCCCGGGAGCAGGTCCATGCCCTCCCGCCGGCGAAACGGGATCACCTTCGCTGCGCTGTCACGGGTCGCCGCGAGGTCCGGGAGCTCCGCGGGGCTCGGCTCCCCCAATCCTCGGGATGCGGGGGCGACCGTCCCGAGCCCTTGCGGCTCGACCCGGGCTGCGAGGGGCGATGGAGCATCACCCGCGACGCCGACCCGCGTCCCCAGCGGGCCGACGTGCCCCACCGCTGGCTGGCTCGACGGATCCGTCACCTCGGGCGGGGCAAAAGACGCGGTCGTCGATGCGAGCGCGTTCGCAGACCGCGACACGTCCGACGGCGCCGTCACTTCGGGTGCCGTCGTGAAGGCAACCGTCGACGCGAGCGAGTTCGAGGACCCCGAGGACTCGAGCGGAGCGGTCGCTGCTTCCGGCGCGGTGGTGAACACCGCCGTGGACACGAGCAGGGCTGCCGGCTCCGAGGCCTCACCCGCGAGCGCCGGCTCGCTGTCTCGTCCTGGCTCGTCCAAACCACCAGGTTCGATCGAGGCAGCGACAGGTGACATCGGAGGGACGACAGGGGAGACGCGCGCCGCTGCTGGTTGCCCAAGACCCGAGCTCGTGCGACCCGTCGCACCCGGTTCGCCGACGATTCCCATGGCCGTCGACAACGATGGACGCCACGACGGCACCGCGACCTCTGCCGATCCGTCCGGGGCAGCGGCCTCGGGACGCGAGGTGCGCTCGTGGTCCACGCTCGGGACTACCTCGTCCCCAGGCATGGGCGCCTCCGGGGGCGTGGTCTCGCCGACGCGCACCCCTCCCAATTCGTCGACCTCGGGGGGCGCCGCGGGGCCGAGCACGAGCAGGCCCTCGAAGTAGAGCTTCGTCACCGTCGAGAGCGTCGAGAGATCCTCGAACGGCGACTCGTCCACGACATCCATGAGCGTGCGCCGCCCGTCGAACAGCCGGAGGATCCCGTTGAGGTCGTCGGGGATCTCGTTCAGTCGCTCGAGCAATTGGTCGGTGTCGATGTGGAAGACCGTGTCCAACGGCGGGAGCTGCTCCAGTAGGCGACCCCACTCGTCGACGCGACGCATGCCCTCCATCAGGAGCCCCTGGTTCGACGTCGGGATGACGTCGGGGTTGTTCACTGGATGGAAGTCGACGTCGAAGCTGCCGCGGTCCCACAACAGCGACCGGTAGACGGCCTCCTCCCCACGAAGCCGACCGAGCTCGGCATCGACCACCTTGCCGTCTCGGAAATACACGACCATCTGCCGCTGGCTACCGTTGGTGATCCGAGCGACGCCACTTTTGCGACTCACCTCGAAGGTCTGCAAGAGGTCGACGACCCCCATGTCCTCCAGCGAGCCCGCGAGTCGCGTCCGCACGCTCACCGGAAACGACGTCACCATCCGCTCCTGAGTGCGACGGGCTAGCAGCAGGTTCACGCGGGCGATGAGCTCACGCACGAAAATCGGCTTGGTGAGGTAATCCTCCACGCCGAGCTCGAGCCCACGGATCTTGTCCTCGATCGACTTCTGACTCGTGAGGAAGACGGCGGGGATCCCCGCTGTGTCCGGCTTCTCCTTGAGCCGACGGACCAACTCGTAGCCGTCGAGCCGCGGCAGGCGAGTGTCCGTGAGGACGAGATCGGGCGCAGAGAAATCGATCTTCCCCAGCGCATCGGCACCGTCGGTCGCCGTCGTCACGCTGAAGCCGGCGTTCTTCAGGCTCACCTCGAGAACACGTAGGCTCCGCGGATCCGCATCAACGAGGAGCAGCTGCTTCTTGGCCACGCGACGATCGACTCCAACTCGGTAGAGAATGCAATTTCAAGGCCCTGGCGCGAAAGTCAAGGCAGTCTCGCCCGTTCCTGGTTCGAGGTCAGTTCTCCCACGGATCGACGATTTCGCCCACCCCAGGTCGGTTCGGCCGGCGTGGCGCAGCCGGCGCGCGCTCGGGACCGCTGGCGGATGCCATGGCCGAGGGCAACGAGCGCGACTCGACTGTCGCTCCTGGCCCGGTGGCTGCTGGACCTGTCACGGTTCCACCTGTCGCGCCTGGGCCCATCGTCTCCTCGGCAAGTCGGCCCACCCCCACCGGGGCGCTCTCTCCCGTGCTCGTTCGCCGGTCGCGTGCCTCCCGGTCCGTGTCCGGGTCAGTGAGCGGTTCCGGCGATGGTGGAGGCCGGACCTCCTCATCGGCGCCGACTCCGCGCCCCCGAAGCGTGAACATCGCGACGAGCGTCCCGGCGGCCACGAGGGCACCGACGATCGCGAAGGCCATCGCCCCGAACCGTGGCCCATCAAGGAGACGCCGCGGGCTCTGGACAGTCGGACCCCATGGCGGACGATCGGGTGAGCCTCGGCGCGAGAGCTCCGGGGTGGGGGCCCGAGCACGCTCGGTGGCGACCGGTGGGGAGAGCCGCTCGAGATCCATGGCAAGATCCGCCATCGTCGCGTAGCGGCCTTCGCGGTCTTTCTCCAGACACCTCAACGTGATCGCCTCGAGCTCGGCGAGCTCACCAAGCTCGGCGAGCGTGCTCGGACGCGGGGGCACCGAGAAGAGCAGCTGGGTGATGACGCCTCGGTAGGTGTCGGCGTCGAACGGAACCTCCCCTGCCAGCATCTGGTGGGTGAGGACCCCCAGCGCGTAGATGTCGACGCGATGATCCAAACCTCCCCCCGTGACCTGCTCCGGACTAAGATAGTTGGGCGCACCGAAGACGACCTCTGCAGACTGTTGCTGGCTCGCACTGGCGATCCGAGATAATCCGAGATCGAGGATCTTGATCTCGTCGCGAGGACCCACCATGACATCGGCTGGCTTGAGCGCGTGGTGGGTGATCCCTTGCGCGTGAGCGGCTGCCAGGCCATTGGCGAGCTGCCTCGCGATCCGCAGGGCGCGGGACGGTGCCAGGCGCCTCTCGACGGAGAGCAGGCACGACAGCGAGACTCCAGCCACGTACTCCATGACGAAGTACGGCTCGCCGCTCGACAGGTTCCCGAAATCAGTGATCTGTACGACCGCGGGATGTGCCACCGCCGCGACAGCGCGCGCGACCCGGGTGAAGCGGTCGCTGAGCTCGCTCTCCTTCGCTAATTCAGCGCGGAGCGCCTTGAGCACCAACAGGCGACCGAGGACGGCGTGCCGCACGAGGAAGCATGTGCCCGTCGCGCCCTCGCCCAACACCGACACGATCTCGTACCGGTCGTCGATGGTGGAGCCCACCAGCGCAAGCCGGTCCGGCAGGACCTTCCCCCGTGAGTCCTCGCTCAAACGGACGCCGTCGAAGGGGCAGAAGAACGTACCGCGGGAGAACGCCCGTCCGCATTGGGGACACTCGCGCAGCTCGGCCACGACCGCCGGCGGCGACCGTGAGCCGAATAGGATCAGGGTGTCGTCCAATCTCGCCGTTCCGCTGCCTTCGGGGCTCGATCGAGAAGCGAAGCGCGATCAAGGCACTGGGAATACTACGACGCCCCTCCATGTCGTTCGTCGTCCTCAAGAACCAGCAGGAATCCCCTGGCCTCCTCGGCGATGCCGGGCTGCTGGGCCCGCTCTGCCCAGCTCATCCCGGCCCCGCCGGCCCACCTTCGGGGCCCCCGTCGATTCAGCCGCGCCCTCCACCAGTCGGCGGTGTTCCCGGTGGTGTTCCCGCCGGTGGCTGCGCGGCGGAGCTCGACTGCGGCTGCCCGGCTTGCACCGGTCCGGGATAGCCCGGGTAACCCGGTGGCGGCTGGTAGCCAGGCGCGCCGGGCACGGGCGGCTGAGGAGCGGGCTGCCCAGGAGCGCCAGGGGGAGGAGAATAACCCGGATAGGCTGGTGGATAGCCTGGGTAGCCTTGTGGTGGCGCCGGTGGAGGATAGCCGGGCTGTCCCGGTTGCGGCGGGTAGCCGGGCGGCGGGTAGCCGGGCGGTGGGTAGCCCGGGGGTGGATAGCCCGGCGGCGGATATCCCGGCGGCGGATACCCAGGATACTGGGGCGGATAGCCAGGATGGGGAGCGTGGGCACCGTACATCATCCCCGCTCCGAGTCCCATGCCCGCCGCCATACCCGCTCCCGCCAGGCCCGCCCCTGTACCCTCGCCGCCCTGGGCGAGGCCCTGGCCGAGCCCCATCGTGGCCTCCGCGGCCGCGTACTGCTGATAGCGCCCCATGTCCAACTGGTTCACGTAGCGCTGCCGATTGGCGAACTCTTGGTCGAGCTGGAACTGGCGCTGCGCTGCCTCGGCCTCGGCTTGCGAGATCGCGATCTTGGCCTTCCGGGCGTCGATCTTCGCCTGCACGATCTGGTCCTGGTACTCGTCGATCCGGGCCTGATCCTCCTCCGAGAGGTTGATATTGAGCTTGGCGATCTCGAGCACCTGCACGCCGATCTTGGCAAGGTCGGGACAGTCCTGTACGACCGCCCGCGCCACCTCTGGGCCCGCGGTCCCGAGATCCATCATCGTGAGATCACCGGCCTTGATCAGGCGGGTCAGCGTGCTCTTGAGCCCCATCATCAACTGATCGCGCACCCACTGCATCGCACGCTCGGGGTCGGCCGCCCCCGTCTGACCAACGAACTCGAGGACGAACTTCACAGGGTCCGCCACCTTGTAGGAATAGGTGCCGAACGCCCGCGGGTTCACCCGAATGTCGAGCTCCGGATCGCGCATCGAGCCGATCGGGCCACCGAAGCCCTGGTTATACTGCGGGCGGGTGGTGACGAAATAGAGCTCGCTGATGAAGAGATTCCCACCCGTGAACTGGTCGACGAGCGAGCCGAGAAACGGGATATTCTGGGTCTGCAGCGTGTGACGCCCCGGCCCGAGCGCGCCCACGTATTTCCCGTCCTTGAAGAAGAGGCACACCTCGTCGGAGTCGACGGTCAGCTGACTCCAGAAGGGGAAGGTCTGGTCCTTGTGCTTGAAGACGACCTTGTCTTTGAAGGCATCGTCGCGCTGGATCATCATCCGCTGCACGCCGCCCTTGACGAAATCGACAATTCCCATGTTGCTCCTCGGCCGCCTCCACGAGTGGATTCAGTACCGAGCTTAGACATTCGGACAGGCGCCGGCAACCGGCCCGCCCGAGGCGGCGTTCCACCGCCCGATCGCCCCAACGGGACACCCGAGGAGGCCGGGGCGCCACCCGCTGGCCCGGAGTGGTGCGAAGCCGGGTGGGAGAGGTGGCAAACGGGCCCCCGGACGGGGTGCGTCGAACCGACCAGCGAGGGCATCCCCCGCCCACATGCCGATGTCTGCTAAGATCCTCGGTTGAGCTGCCCCCCCTTGGGCCAGCGAGCCGAGCGATGCCCCTCCCCATCCAGACCGACACCCTCCCGGTACCGGCACAGCGCGTGCTCTCCGGACAGGCCCCGCCCGCGGCGACGATGATGGCGGCGCGCGGGGTCATGCCCGGCCACAAACCTCACGAGATCGTCACCGTGGTCGCCTGCCTCACGACCGCGGACGACCCCGAGGTGGCCGCGACGGCGCGAAAGACGATGGGTGCGCTGCCCGCGCCGATGCTGAACGGCGCCCTCGCCGTCGATCTCGACCCCGGGGTCGCCGATCGCCTGGCGACCGCCTACCTCACGAACCACGACGTGATGGCGCGGCTGCTTCGCCTGCCGAGGCTCCACGACGACACGCTCCTCATGATGGCCGAGGGTGCCGACGAGAAGCTAGGTGAGCTCATCGCCACCAACGAGCAGCGAATGCTGGCGACGCCCGCGGTGATCGAGAAGCTTTACCTCAACAAGCGGGTCCGCATGTCGACCTCCGATCGCTTGATCGAGCTCGCGGTCCGCAACGGCATCAAGCTCGGCTTCGAGGCCTTCGCCGAGGCGGCCGAAGCGATCCAGACCGAGCTCATCCCCGAAGCCACCGAAGAGCCGACGTACGACGACGTCCTGTTCCAAGAGAGCGTCGCGCTCGGCGAAGAGACCTCCGCGCGGCTCGGCGACGATGACACCCACGAACGGGACGAAGGTGGGGAGGAGAAGATCAAGGATCTTACCCGACCACTCTGGGCGATCGTCGACAAGCTGACGGTCACGCAGAAGATCCGCCTGGCAACCCTTGGCAAATCCGCCGAGCGCCTCTTCCTCGTGCGCGACAAGAACCGCCTGGTGGCCGAGTCCGCGGCGAAGAGCCCCCTGCTCACGGACAACGACGCAGCCCGGATCGCGATGAGCCGCGCGGTGAGCGAGGGTGTGCTGAGAGTCATCGCGCAGCGGAAGGAGTTCCGGCGAAGCTACCCCGTCCAACTCGCGCTCGTGCAGAACCCCCGCACGCCGTTCACCTTCGCCAGCCACATCGTCCCCATGCTCCGCGACAACGACGTCCGCGCCCTCGCCAGGAGCAAGCACGTTCCGAATGCCGTGCAGATCGCGGCCAGACGACAACTCTCCCGTAAGGCGGCGGGGAAGGGCTGACGCAGCCGCCCCCGGCTCTGGCAGAGCAATCGGGTCGACTGCGACGAAGACCAACGACCTGGGGACCCGACTCGGGTGCCCCAGCAGGCGTCGGACCCCGGTCGGCGGACCCCGGTCGGCGGAGCCGATCGGGCAAGCCTAGAGCAGCAATCAGGTTGATTGCTGCGTCAGATCAATGACCTAGACCACTGAACCGGCAGCAGCCCTCACCAGAGGCAGCGCTGGAAACGCGTCCTCGCCTCGCAGGGACGCGTTTTCAGCGTTGCCGTTGCTGTTGGCAACCTGATCGGCGCTCTAGCCGGGCAGCGACGCGGCGACCACGTTCCCCGACACCACGCCCTTGGTGCCTATCAGCCGGTCTGCCAGGGCCTTCAAGGTCCGCGCCGGACCCTTGGCCGCGATGACCTCGAGGCAGTGATGGTGGTCGAGGTGAACGTGAAGGGCGGAGATGATGTACTCGCCGTGAGCGTGCTGCACCGCGGTGAGATGCTCGGTCAGCTCGTGAACGTGGTGGTCGTAGACCAGGGTGATGGTCGCCACTGCCTGCCCGCCCCGGTGCCAGGTGTCTTGATCGAGCTCGCGGCGCACGAGATCCCGCAACGCCTCCGAGCGGTTCTCGAACCCGCGGCGGGAGACCAGCTCGTCGAAGCGGACGAGGAGCGACCGCTCCATCGCGACGCCGAAGCGGACGAGGTCGGGCATCCCCTCAATCTCCCCCTCCGACGCTGAGTCGCTCGCGCGAAGCGAGCTTCGCGGCGCGCGCCTCCTCGGCGCGCTTGACCTGGCTGGGATCGACGACGAAGGGCGACATCCGTTCGGTGCGCTCGAATTTCGCCCGATACTGGTTCGCCGCATACTTGCTGTCGAACGGACCGATGCGCACGCGGTGCCAGAGCCCCCGTCCCGGCACGTAGGCCGCTTGCCGGAACGCGCTGTGCCCGCGACGACGGAGCTCCTCCACGAATCGGTCGGCGTCAACCTGGTCCTTGAAGCTGGCCACCTGGATCTGGAATCCCGAGTCGCTGCCGGCTGGCGCGAGATCCCCCTCGGCAGCGGCCGAGGTGACCTTGGCAGACATGGCCGTCAGGCGATCCTTGGGCTCGGTGGTGATCGGGGTGGCCTGGAGGAGCGAACCAGCGGGCAGCGGGACCACCGGGAGTTCGTCGGTGGCGGGCGGAGGCGTGAGGGCGATCGCGGAAGCGCTCGGCACCTGCCCCAACAGGCGGCCCTCCGCGTCCTTGACCGCGGCGAGCGCGGTGGTGGGCGTCGTACCGTCACTCAGCAATTTCGGGAAGGTGACGTCCCGGGCATCGAGGTGATCCGGTGACACCCGGTCGCGCTTCGCTTCCCCGGCCGACGCGACCAGGGCGGCGAGCGGATCAGCGGTGTTGACGGCGGGCGGCCCCGAGCGCTTCGCCATGGTCACCGCCGCGATGACCAGCGCAGTACCACCCAGCGCGGCGAGGACCAGGGCGGCAAGCCGGCCCCCCCCGGCGCGCGGATCGAGCTCCTGAATCTGCTCCAAATTGCGAACGTTCACCGTCTCCATCGCGCTCCTCCGTGCCGGACTCACCCGTCGGCGTCACCGAGCTCCCCGTCGTCTTCGGCCGTGGGCCGCACCATACGCTCAGGTGCGTCCAGACCCAGGATGGCGAGCCCACTCGAGTACACCGTGCGGATCGCGTCCACCCACAGCAGCCGTCCCCGCGTACGATCCCAGTTCCACTGCTCCGCCTTGCCCGCAACGAGATCGCTGTCTCCCGGCAGGATCGTGTCGCGGTCCTTCTTGGTCTGCGAGTAGTAGCTCTGGAAGCTCTGCGCGAGACCGTTGAGGTAGAACACGAGCTTGTGTGGGTCGCGGCCCACGGCCGCATCCTCGAGGACCGCCGGGTACCGGCCCAGGTCGGCGATGATGGAAAGCTCCAGCGGATGCGTCACGTACCGCGCTAGCGCGTCGGTGTAGCGCGGGGTCTGGATCCCGAAGCGCTCGGCGGCGCGGCGCTGGATCGACGCGAGGCGTGCGTGTCCGTACTGGATGTAAAAGACAGGGTTCTCTGCCTCCTGCCTCTTCGCTAGGTCGAGGTCGAGGACAATCGAGGTATCCGCGCGCCGCGAGAGGTAGAAGACCCGCAGGGCGTCCCGGCCTGCATGGGGATTGCCGACCGCCTCGTCGATCTCCTCGACCACTTCTTGGAGGGTGATGAGGTTGCCGAGACGCTTGCCCATGCGGACCTCGCGGCCGTCTCGCACCAGCTTCACGAGCTGAAAGAGCACCACCTCGAAGGCGTTCGCGTCGCCGCCGAACGACTCGATCGCGCTCCGGAGACGGGCCACGTACCCGTGGTGGTCTGCGCCCCAGAGGTTGAGCAGACGTTCGAAGCCGCGTCCGAGCTTGTCCTCGTGGTAGGCGATGTCGCTCGCGAAGTACGTGTAGTCGCCGTTGCTCTTCTTGACGACCCGGTCCTTGTCGTCCTCGTCGCCGGTGACGAAGTACACGGCGCCGTCCTCGGCCGTGCGCAAGCGATCACGCGCAGCGAGATCCCGAAGGGCACGGTCGACGCGACCCCACCGGTGAAGGGCCTCTTCGCTGGACCAGACGTCGAATTCGATCCCCACTGCGCGGAGCATCGGGCGGATCCCTAGGAGGTCGGAGCCGTCGATACCCTCGAGCATCAGCAGCACGCACTGTCGTCGCCGCTCCTCGTCGCGATTGGGTTCGAGCAGGTCGGGGCGATGCGCACGGAACCAGGCCCCGAGTTCCTCCACGTAGCCTCCGCCGTAGCCTCCCTCGGGCGGCTCGCGGCCCGCCGCGATCGCCAGCACGCTGTCGGCGAGCAGCCGGACCTGGTTGCCGAAGTCGTTGATGTAGTACTCGCGAGTGACGCGGTGACCGGTTGCCTCCAGGAGGCGCGCGACCACATCGCCGAGGATGGCCCCACGCCCGTGGCTGACGAGCAGCGGTCCGGTAGGATTGGCGCTGACGAACTCGACGTTGATGCGCGACTTGGTCGCCGCGGGAGCCCGCCCATAGCCGCGTCCGGCGGCGAGGATCTCGGACAACACGTGGAAGAACGCGGCTCGGTCGAGCGCGACGTTGACGAAACCCGGACCCGCCACCTCCGCGCTCTGCACCCACGGGTCCTCGGCAAGGCACCGAGCGATCGAGGTGGCGAGCTCACGGGGCGACTGGCCCGTCGCTCTGGCCAGCACCAGGGCCGCGTTGGTCGCCAGGTCGCCCGTACCCCCTCGCCGAGGGGGCTCCACGCTGAACCGCGAGGAACGCAGGGCATCGGCCGTGAGCCGCCCCTCGGCCGTGAGCGCGTCGAGCACGTTGCCCAGTCGATCGCGCAGGATTTCCTCGAGACCCATGGATGGTTTCCTTTCGCTAGCGCTCCGGCAGAAACCGGACCAGTTTTCGGCGGTCGTCCCCTGGGCCGGCGACCCCGCGCGCGCCGCCGTCTTCCCAGAGAGCGGCCAACTGTCGGGCCTTCCACGCCGTCTCGAGCACTTCCCGCTCGGGATCGCTGTCGGCGACGATCCCACCTCCAGCGAAGTAGTGCCCCACCTCGCCGTCGCGGACCAGGGTGCGGATCGCCATCGCGAGGGTCAACGTCCCATCGCGACGCAGCACGCCGTATGCACCGGTGTAGAGCCCGCGGCGATGCGCCTCCAATGCCGCGATGAGCTCCATGGCTCGAACCTTGGGCGCCCCGGTGACGCTGCCGCTCGGCAGCATCGCCGCCAAGAGCTCCCCGCGCGTGGTTCCGTCGCGGATCCGGCCCACGACGACGGCGAGGCGATGGTGCACAGTCGGATGGGTCACCACGTGCGGCATCGCGGCCACGCGCACCGACCCGGGAGCGCTCACCCGTCCGAGGTCATTTCGCTCGAGGTCGATCACCATCACGAGCTCGGCGCGCTCCTTCGGGTCTCCATCGAGGGTCGTGAGGAGCGCAGCGTCGCTCGCCGCGTCAGTCCCGCGGGGTCGCGTGCCCTTGATGGGAGCCGTGAGCACCCGGCCGTCGACCGTCGTGCGAAGGAAGAGCTCGGGCGAGCTCCCCGCACAGCCCAGCCCCGCGAGGGACAGGGAGAACCCATAGGGCGCCGGGGCGGCGCGCTCGAGCGCGGCGAAGTGCTCGAGGGTCGCACCGCGCAGCGCAAGGTCGAATCGGCGGGCGAGATTGACCTGATAGACGTCTCCGGCGGCGATGTGACGGAGAGCGACCCGGATCCGCTCTGCGTGCCGCTGGGCAGGCTCCGCCCCCACGAGTTCGGCCCCAACGGCACACCGCCTCTCTGGCCGGTCGAGCCACCGAGCCAGGCGATCGACGCTCGCCTGGTCGTCTCCGACGATCAGGACATGGTCGGTGATGATCGCGACCGCCGCATAGCGGAGCCACCGTGGCACGGAGAAGGGCGGCGCAGGCCGCTCGTCCCGCACCCTCGTCGACCCGCAACGCTCGAGATGGCGGCAGGCCTCGTAGGGGAGCAGGCCCACCCAGCGAGGAGCCGTCCCATGGGGTCCGAGCGTCGAATCGACGCCCAAGGCTGGCTCCGGATCCTGCGTGAACGCTTCGGCGATCGGATCACAGGCGACATAGCGAGCCCCAAGCCCAAAGCCGGGGCCGAGCACGACGAGTCCCGGCCGATCCGCCAAACGACGTGCGAGCTCGAGAGCGCGTGGTGGGAGGTGGGAGCGGCGCGCGCAGACGGCCATCGCGGCCGGCTCTTAGCACGCGGCTCCCCCAGGCGCCTCGCGCGAGGAAAAGCACGCCGGGCGGTCGGGACTGCCCCGTAGGCAGACCGAAGACCGTGGACTTCCCCGCGATTCGGCGGTACTTCCGGGACCCATGCGACATGGCTTTCTTCTTGGGGTAGTCCTCCTCTTCGCTGGGTGCTCCGACGACGAACTCGGGGACGCACAACTGTCCATCTACCTCGACTCCGAGGACAACTGGGGCGCGCCCCCGGCGATCGAGACGGTCGAGGTGTTCCGCGAAGACACCGAGGGCAACCGCGAGGACTACGGAACCTTCGAGGTGACCGAAGACGCTACCTACCTGACCTTCCCCATCACCGGCCCCACCGCCTCGTTCGACGCGGTGGGCTACGACGTAGGCGGCGAAGCGGTCGCGAACGGCCGCTCCTTCCTCCTATATCCCGATGGCCTAAGGGGCACCAACCTTCCGCTCTTCATGGGCCGGAAGCAGCGCTTCGCTTCCCCCGGGTCGCTGGTCGCTCCAGCGGGAGAGGATCCATGCCTCACCACCCTGGGCGGTCGGTTCCTCTTGAGCTCCGGACTCGCCCTCGGCAGCACAGTGAATGTCTACGGGTTCGATTTCGGACTCTGGCAATACTCCGGCGACCAAGGTTACGACGAGTTCGCCTGCCCCATCGTGGGCAGCTGCAACGTTCGATCCATGGCGGTGGTCGATGACGGGTACGGCACCCTGATTGCCGACGATTGGGCGCTCTGGATCGACTTCGTCTACGGCTACAGCGCAGAATATCAGGTCCCGTCGCGCCTCGACTCGTTCGCGGACGTGGCCGGCGGAGCCACGGTGAACACGAACCAAGGCACCGCGTACATCGTCGGTCCGACCCGGGCGGAGGCAACGGATGCAATCCTCCGCATCTCGGAGGACGGGGAACTCGCCGCCGTCGCCGCGACCACCCCCCGCGCGGCCGCGGCGACCACCTGGATCCCGGAGCGGGGCCTCATCCTGGTCGGCGGCAGCGAAGCGGCACCGGGGATCGAGATCCTCGCCGACACCAGCCGGGACCCCGCGTTGCTGAGTTTCCCGCCGGACGAAACAGCGGGCGCGGCGCTCGTCCCCTTCGACGACTCCCTGGTGTTGCGGATCGGTGGGATCGACGCGGACGGAGAGTACGCGCAAACGGTCGTGCTCGACCTCGGTTGCACCGAGGACTGCGTCCCAATCCCCCATTCGCCGCCCGTCGAACTCACGGAGGTGCAGGCGTTTCGGCTCGGCGAGCAGATCCTTGTCTTCGGCACCGATGCGGAGGGAGAAAACGCGGCCAGGCTACTCGACGAGTCTGGCCTCGGGGATCCCATACCGCTCCGCGACCCACGCTCTCGAGCGCGGGCCATCCAGACCTATCTCGGCTACGTGGCGGTCGTCGGCGGCACCCTCGCTTCCGGCGCGGACGCGAAGACCATCGAGCTATACATCCCGTAGCCGACGGATCACCGGTGAGCACGGGCATCCACCACCCGTCGCGGCGTCACGATGGCGTCGGCGAGCGGCGCGCGCGCGGTGGCCCCCGGCCAGACCACGCAGCGCTCGACTCGTCCAGTCCCCTCGACGCGCGCGCCCTCGCCCACGATCGAGGATGACAGGGCTACCCCCGAGGCGACCGTGGCGTTCGGGTCGACCCAGACCGATCTGCCGAGCCGCGCGAGCCAGGCGAGGTTCGCCGCGAGGTAGGCCGACACCGTGCCGGCGTCGGTGAAGTCTCCCGCGTGGAGGACCGACCCCACGCATTCGCCCCTTCGAAGAGCGGGGAGCGCGACGTCGCCCACGAGGCAGCCCACGGCGGGAAGCCGAGCGAGACAGCGCGCTCCGATCGCAGCGACTCCGACATAGTCTCCGCCGCCAACCTCGCGCCCGAAGGACTGACCCCGAATCCGCACCACTCCCCCATCCGCCCCGAGGCCAACCGTGCCTGCCCCCACCTCTTTCGGCACGACCACGAGTGTCAAACCGTCATCCGCGACCTCGGCGAGACGTTCGAGCGGCGGCTCGACCACGACGTCTCCGTTATAGATCACGATCGGGGGAGCCCCGAGTTGGTCACGCGCCCCCGCGATCCCGCCCGCGGTGCCGCGGATCGTGGGCTCGTGGACCACGGAGAGCTCGATCCCGAACCGGTCGAGGTAGGGCGCGAAGGCGTCGGGGAGCCAATGGGTGTTGAGGAGCGCGGACCGGTGGCCTGCCGCGACGAGCTGCGCGGCGATGTGACCGAGGAGCGGGCGGTCCCCGAGCGGGACGAGAGGCTTCGGCAATTCCTCAGTGAGCGGACGCAGGCGGGTCCCGAGCCCAGCTGCGAGGATCATCGCACGCGGCACGGAGCCAGCATGGACCGACCAGAGCCCCACGCCCAGATCCCGCCAGCCGATGGGCAAAAAGTTCACGCAGAGGGCGGGCACGTGCTAGCCGAACCACACCATGCCGAGGCCACGCCGAGCCATCGTTGCTGTCCTGTTGGCCGCTGGGGGCGGCCTCCTGTCACCCGGCGTGGGCTGCGGCACGAAGGCCGTAGGGGTCGATGATTGCCGCACCATCGAGGACGCTCGGTGCCAAGCCGCGGCGAGCTGCCCCGAGCCCATTCATGTCGATGACGTCGAGGCCTGCCAGCGATTCTACCGCGATCATTGCCTCCATGGGATGGACCTCGAGGAGTCGCCGTCGAGCTCCCAGGTCGATGCCTGCGTCCGGGCCATCGAGGCCGCCGCCCGCTGCGCGGACGCCGATCCCGAGACGACCATCGATGACTGCGGTGACGTTGGTCTGCGGCCCGAGGCGGACACCGACGCGACCCCCACCGTCTGCGGTGTCATCGAGCGGCCAGAGCTGCTACTGGCCTGCTCGTTCCTGTCCACGAGCGAGGCATCGGGGGGCGAAGGGGGCGAAGCAGGGTCCATCGATGCCGTTGAGACGGCCGGGGCCGGCGGGGCCGCGGGCGATGGGACGAGCGAGGGCGGAGCGAGCGGAGCCGCTAGCGCCGGCGACTGACGGGACGGCGCCGGTAGCGCACCGATCCGGTTGCCAACGGCGCCGCTGACGAGATCTGCTCCCGGTTCGGTGCTCTAGGTTGTTGATTTGACGCAGCAATCAACTTGACCGCTGCTCCAGGGATGGCGCGGGGGGTACCCAGTTGCTCCGGGGGGGCCCGGGCTGCTAGAGGAGCCCTCGCCATGCGCTCCCCCCACCTCGCTTGGACGGCCCTGCTCGCTCTTCTGGCCGTCGCATGCCCGGACGACACCGAGCAGGCCGAGGTCGAACGGGCCACACTCGTGGCGATCGACCCGGACCTCCTGCCCGGCGTCGCCTGCACCGATGCTCCCGGAGCGCTCCGTACCTACGTCGCGACCATCGCCGACACCACGCCGTTCCGCGAAGCCCAGGGTGTCTCGAGCCAGGTGTGTGACGTGCAAACCTCCGTGATCGTTGTCGACGACAATGACCGCGGCGCCGGCGGGGCGGAGGGAGGCTCGTCACTGGTCGTTGGAGCAACCGTTTGTCCCTGGGTCGGTCTGCCAAGCTCGGGGCCAGTCCCCTGCGAGCTCCCGGTGAGCTTTGGATTCGTCGTCCCCGGACACCGTTATCTGGCGCGCGTCGATGGCTACGACCGGCACGATCTGATCCCATTCGCCGAGGGGCATCCAGACCTCGTCGATCCGGATACGGGCGAATACGTCGCGCCCCGCTGGGTGTGGCTCTGCGAGGATCCGGCCATCGCCGTCTACATGTGGACGAGCCATCCCCGGGGGTGCCGCCTGCTCACCCCCGGGGGCGGGAGCGACGAGACGACGATTCGGGTCCCGGTCGCTTCCTTGCTCGGTGAGGCGAGCTGCGGCGAAGGAGCCGACGAGATCGAGCGACTGGAGTTCGTGCTGGAGACCACGCCACCCGCCTCGCAGACGGTCGACTGCAGCGGCACCGCCGTCTTCTCGGCCCGCGATGGGATCGAGCTCAGGGACGGGCAGACCTACCGCGTTGCGGTGAGCGCCTACCTGTCCGGCGCGGCCGTCCCGACCCTCGCCACCAGCTGCTACGCCAAGTCCCTGCGCGGGGTGGCCTCCTCGGCGGTCTGCGATCCGCTCCAGCCCGTGGACGGATAGCCGGTTCGCTGTTAACCCTCGTCGGGTGAAGCAAGATGGCGATTTCTCCCTGGGGAGCGCGCTCCCGAGACCGGGGCCGGCGCTCCGCGGACTGCTGATCGCCGTCCTCGCCGTGTGGCTCTGCCTCGCTCTCGCGATCAACTGGGGTTCGGACTCGATCGCAGCGTTCGGCGAAGCAGCGTTCGGGCTGGGCGCTGGCAGCACCGGCGCCATTGCTCACGGACAGCTCTGGCGCCTGGTCACCGCCTCGTTCCTCCACAACCCGCAGGGACTGGGGCATGTCCTGCTGAGCCTCCTCGGACTCTACTTCCTCGCTCCCAGCCTCGAACAGGGATGGGGAGCCCGGCGATTCCTGCTCTTTCTGCTCGCGGCCTCCGTCGCCGGCTATGGGCTACAGGCGCTGGCGCTCCTCCTGCTCCCCTCGTTCGTCACCAGCCGCCTCGTCCCGGACCTCTGGTTCGGCTCGTTGCCGGTGGTCGAAGCGATCGCGATCGCCTGGGCCACCAGCTTCCGGAACCGGGTCGTCCAGCTCTTCTTCGTGTTGCCGGTCTCCTCGCGCGGGCTCGCCCTGTTCGTCGTGGGTGCGAGCGTGCTGGCGGTCGTCGCCGCCGACATGCCGCCGAGCGGCCTCGTGGCCCCCTTCGGCGGCATGTTTGCCGGCTATTTGCTGGGTGGTGAGCCCATGACCATCCGGCGTTGGTGGCTCAGTTGGCAGCTGCGAACCCACGAACGCCAGCTTCTGGCCATGAGCCAGCACCGCCGCCACCAGGCCAGAGCAGCGGGCTTCCGCGTGATCGAAGGTGGCCAAGGGAGGTCCCCCGTGGCGGACGAAGGACCGGACTCCGAGCCGAGATCGGGAGGCGAGCCGCCGGTCCTGCATTGAGGCAGCTCCCCGCTATCCGGTGATCCACCCCGGCCAGGAGGGACCGGTTCAGCGACCGGAGCCGGCCCAGCCGGAGCCCGAATTCGACCAGCGACGAGCCGGCGCCTCCGCTCGCCGGGGAAGCGAATGTGATACGACCGTCACTCATGCAGGAGATCCTCGACCGCGACGCCGTGGCGCGCGGGCTTCGGCGCGTCGCGGGTGAGATCGTCGAACGACACCGGGGTGTCGAGCAGCTGCTGCTGGTGGGCATCCGCCGCGGCGGCGTTCCCGTAGCGCGGGCACTGGCCCGATGGCTCCTCGATCTCGAGGGGTACGATGTACCGGTCGGCAGCGTCGATATCACCCTCTACCGCGATGATGCTGCCACCGCGCTCCCCAATCCAAGGATCGGCGCCAGCGAGATCCCGGGCGGCGTCGATGGCCGTCACGTGATCCTCGTCGACGACGTCATCCAATCGGGCCGGACGATCCGAGCGGCGATCGATGCCCTGATGGACTACGGCCGGCCGCGCCGGATCGAGCTTGCCACGGTCGTCGACCGTGGCGGTCGCGAACTCCCGATCCAACCGAATTTCGTCCTCCGCTCGATCGAGGTGCCCGCGAACGAACGGGTCGATCTCCTCGAGGAGCCCGGCGGCCTCCGGGTCGTCATCCAGCCCCTGACCGCCCCGTCCACCTACCCTGCACGACCATGAGCGAAGAGCGCCTCACCCGTCTCCTTGGCATCGAGGATCTGAGCCGATCCACTGCGGAGCGCATCCTCGACACGGCCGAGGTCTTCCTCGACGTGACGCGGCGTCCAGTCCGCAAGGTCCCCACTCTCCGAGGCAAGACCGTCATCAACGTCTTCTACGAGGCGTCCACCCGCACGCGCACGTCCTTCGAGCTCGCAGGCAAACGGCTGAGCGCGGACGTGGTGAACATCAGCGTGGCGACCTCGAGCACGAAGAAGGGCGAGACGTTGCGTGACACGGTGGCGACCCTCGACGCGATGCGCGCCGACGTGATCGTGATCCGCCACGCCGCGTCCGGAGCCCCTCAGTACCTGGCCGATCGGGTCCGAGCGGCCGTGGTCAATGCCGGTGACGGAATGCACGAGCACCCGACCCAGGCGCTGCTCGACGCCTTCACCATCCGCCAGAAGAAGGGCTCGATCGCGGGCCTGACCGTGGCCATTTGCGGCGATATCGCCCACAGCCGCGTCGCTCGCTCCAACGCGCAGCTGCTGCGAGTCCTCGGCGCCGACGTGCGGCTCGCCGGCCCGCGCACTCTCCTCCCGCGCCACACCCGCTTCCTCGGTTGCCCGGTCTACGACCGGATCGAGCCGGCCATCGAGGGAGCCGACGTGGTCATGATGCTCAGGATCCAGCAGGAGCGGCTGGGTGGCGCGGTCTTCCCGACCCTGCGCGAGTACGCGCGGGTGTTCGGCCTGAATCGCACTCGGCTCGAGCGCGCCCACCCCGATTCGATCGTCATGCACCCGGGTCCGATGAACCGGGGCGTGGAGATCGCCGATGACATCGCTGATGGACCGCGGAGTGTCATCCTCGATCAGGTCGAGTCGGGGGTCGCCATCCGCATGGCCATCCTCTACCTCTGCGCCCGCGAGCCAGGACAGACCGTCGGAGCCTGAGCGGCCCCGCGGCGGTCGCGGAACGTCAGGGGGACGAACGCCGTGGCGCGGGTGCGCGGGGCGGCCCGCCCGCGGGTCCCGGTCCCCGTCCCCGCCCTCCGCCCCAAGGCGGCGGCCCCTCCGGCCCGAACCCGATGAGGCCACGCTGCCGCCGCTCCTCGCGGAGGGCATCGAACCGCTGCTGCTGCTCGGGGTCGAGGACCGCCCGGATCTCCGCGTCGACCCGCTCGACGTGCGCGCGCATCTGCGCACCGCACTCCTCCACCATGTGGGCCTTGAGCCGATCCATCTCGGGGTCGTTCCGAGCGAGGATCGCGGCGATCTCGACCGACTGGGCTCGGGTGAGCCCCAGCCGTCGCTCGAACCCAACGCGTCGATGCTCGAGCCCGCCTGGACCAACCATCCTGGCCTGCTGCCGCAGCGCATAGGCATAGGTCCCCGCGCCGCCCGCAAGCACACCGAGGAGGAACACGGCGGCCAGCATCGAGATCGCCTTGACGCGGGTACTCTTCACCATGCTCCAAGCTCCACGGTTCCGTAGGCCACGGCGGCCTCTCGATCGTATGCCGCCGCGCTCTCGACGGCGCTGAACACGGCGATGCCGGCCGCAAGCGCCGCCGCCGCGAGCACCAGCCGCCCCGACTGGACGACGTTGAAGACCCAGTCCGACGCGCGTAACGAGGACAACGCTGCCCGCTCTGCCGCGACGGCGTCAGCGATCCGAGCCTCGAACCCGGGATGCGGCCGGATGCTGTCCGTCGCCTCCGCGAGCCGCGCGAGCCGTTCCTCGATGGGGTCTCGGCGCTCACTCATCGTCGTTCCTCCTCCTGCGCAGCTGGGCTCGAGCGCGCACGAGCCTCTGCTCCACGGCACCCTCGGTGCAGCCCAGGATCTTCGCTATCTCCGCGGACTCCAGGCCCTCCACTGCCTTGAGCACCAGAGCCGCCCGCTGCTCGGCCGGGAGCTCGCCGAGCCAATCATCGAGTTCGCGCAACGCGAGGTGGGCCTCGGCTGACCCAATACCGTCGCCTTGTCCATCCGGAACGCGGTCGGTCGGCACGGGACGCCGCGCGCGACTGCGCAGGGCGTCGATCGCCCCATTGGAGACGATCCGAAAGAGCCAGGTCCCGATCGCCGCACGGCCATCAAACTGCCCAGAGACCAGGGAGCGGTAGGCCTTCACGTATGCCTCCTGCACGACGTCCTCGGCCTCCTCCTGGCTGCCAAGGATGCGGGCAGCGAGCCGCACCAGCCGGGCGCTCGTAGCCCTGACGATGTGCTGGAATTCCTCAGCTTCTCCCCTCGATACCCGCGACGCGACCTGTTCCAGGGTGTCCAAGGACGGCAATGCTCCGTTCCAATCACGTTCACCGAAGGTCGGACGTCGGACGGACCCGGGTTCCTACGCTGAGCCCGAGGGATCTTATCGCGAAGCTCACCCGAACGGGGAGGGTTCCGCGACGGGAGGAGGCGGAGCGGCCAAATGGCCGAAGGGTGAGCTCCTCCGGACGACTCTCGTGTTCCATCCTCGGTGAGGAGGGCTAGAGCAGCAATCAGGTCGATTGCTGCGTCCAATCAACCACCTAGAGCACCGAACCGGCGGCAGATCTCGCCGGAGGCGCCGTTGGAAACACACCCTCGCTGCGCATGGCTACGTTTCCAGCGGCGCCGTTGCTATTGGCAACCTGATCGGTGTTCTAGGGTAGGGATCGGGGACCGCCAAACGTCGAAGGCATCGCATGATCGAACCCAAGCCCGAAACCCCTGCCGAGACTTCCGAAGTGATGCGCGTCCTCGCCCGCGGCCGCCCGGGTCTGTCGACCTGGCTCCTGCGAGTAGTGGCGCTTCTCTTCGTGGTCGGCGGCGTGGCGGGGTTCTTGAGCTGGCGCAGCGCCAACTCGTCCGCGACCAAGACCACCTACCAGACCACGCCGGTCGAGAAGGGCAGTCTCGTGGTGTCGGTCACGGCCACGGGCACCCTCGAGGCCCTCAATTCGGTGGATGTCGGGTCCGAGATCACCGGTCGAGTGACCGAGGTCCTGGTGCAATTCAATGACAAGGTCCTGGCAGGCCAGGTCCTGGCCAAGATCGACACCGAGACCTACCTGGCCAGGATGGAGGAGGCCCAAGCCCAGCTCTCGGCCCGATTCGCCGCGCTCAAGAACTCGAAGGCCACCTTGAACGAGGCCAGGCTCAAGGTCGAGCGGACCAAGACGCTCCACGCGCAGGGGCTGTCTTCGCAGCAGGAGCTCGAGGCCGCCCAGGCCGCTGCGGAACGCGCGGAAGCCTCGGTCTCCAGCGACAACGCCCAAGCCACTCTGTCGAACGCCTCGCTCAAGGTCGCCAAGAGCAACCTCGACAAGACGATCGTCACCTCTCCAATCGACGGGGTGGTCCTCGACCGCCTGGTGGAGCCCGGCCAGACGGTCACCTCCGGGCTCCAGACCCCCGTGCTCTTCACCATCGCGGCCAGCCTGGACGCCATGCGGCTCGAGATCGCGGTGGACGAGGCGGACGTGGGGATGGTGGTGCCGGACCAGGCGGCGACCTTCACCGTCGACGCCTACCCCGATCGGGTGTTCAAATCGCGCGTGCTGACCGTGAAGAACCTGCCGAATTCGACCTCCTCGGTGGTCACCTACACGGCGTGGCTCGCGGTGGACAACGACGAGAGCTTGCTACGCCCGGGGATGACGGCGACGGCGGAGATCGTGGTCAGCGAGGAGAAGGATGTGCTGCTCGTCCCCAACGCGGCCCTCCGCTTCTCGCCCCCGAAGGTCACCGAGTCGGCGGGCTTCTCGTTTACTTCCCTCTTCCGCCGTGGTCCACCTCGGGAGGACCGGAAGACCGCCACCGGAGCGGCCTCGGCATCGGGCAAGGGAGCAGGCAAGGCCGCGAACACCAAGACCCTCTGGGTCCTGCGGGACGGAGAGCCGCAATCGGTGACGGTGACGGTGGGCAAGACCAGCGGCACCAAGACCAAGGTGGAGTCGAGGGAGCTTGCTCCGCAGACGCTGGTGATCGTGAATGCCGTTCAGGAGAGCAAGTGACCGTCCCAGCCGGCTCGATCCCCGTGGTGGAATTCCGGGGCATCGAGAAGGTCTACGGGGACGGTGACTATGCCGTGCGCGCCCTCGACGGGGTCGACCTCGCCATCCACCCGGGCGAGTTTACCAGCATCATGGGAGCGAGCGGCTCCGGCAAGAGCACGGCGATGAACGTCATCGGCTGCCTCGACGTCCCCACTGCCGGCTCCTATCGCTTCCGCGGCGTCGAGGTGGGTGTGCTGACCCAGGACCAGAGAGCCCTGCTCCGCCGGCACTTCATGGGGTTCGTCTTCCAGGGCTTCAACCTCCTCGCCCGCACTACGGCGCTCGAGAACGTGGAGCTCCCGCTCGTCTACCGGCGAGTCCCCGCCCGCGAGCGGCGGCGACGGGCCCTCGACGCGCTCGGGCAGGTCGGCCTCTCCGATCGCGCGACCCACACCAGCGCCGAGATGAGCGGCGGCCAGAAACAACGAGTGGCGATCGCCCGCGCCATCGTGACCCGGCCCTCCCTCCTCCTCGCCGACGAGCCGACGGGCAACCTCGACTCCAAACGGAGCGTCGAGATCATGGAGCTGTTGACCTCCCTCAACCGTGAGCGGGGTATCACGGTGGTGATGGTAACCCACGAGCCGGACATGGCCGAGTATGGCTCGCGGACCATCCTATTCCGGGATGGCAAGATCGTCTCGGAGGGAGTCGCCGCATGATCTGGCTCACGTTGAGCATGGCCCTCCGGGAGATCCGCCGCAACGCGATGCGCTCGTTTCTTACCATGCTCGGCATCGTGATCGGCGTCGGAGCCGTGATCACCATGGTGACCATCGGCAACGGCGCCAGTGCGCAGGTCAGGAAGGAGGTCAGCTCGCTCGGTGAGGATCTCATCATGATCCGGCCCGGTGCCGACCGCGGTCCTGGCGGGGTACGGGAAGCTGCCAAGAGCTTCGAGTCCGACGACGTCCACGCCATCCGCAGCGAGGTCCCCGGGCTCATCGCCGTCACCGGCAGCGCCAGCCGCTCGGCAACGATCGTGTACGGCAACGCCAACTGGAGCTCGACGGTGACCGGCTGCGACATGGACTACCTCACCGTCAGTGGCCACACGGTGGCCCAGGGCCGGACGTTCCTCCCTACCGAGCTCGTCTCGGCTACGCCGGTCTGCATCATCGGCACCACGGTGCAGAAGGAGCTCTTCGGCGTGGACGACCCTCTGGGCCTGCGGATCCGCGTCGGGACTGTGTCGTGTCAGGTGGTCGGAGTCCTCGCCGAGAAGGGCGAGTCGTCGATGGGCCAGGACAAGGACGACACCATCCTGATGCCCCTCGCCACCTTCCAACGCCGCCTCGCCGGAAGCACCGACATCTCTAGCATCCAGCTCAAGGTCGCCAAGAACCAATCGGTCAACGTGGTTCAGAGCCAGGTCGAGGCGCTCCTGGCGGAACGTCGGCGGATCCTGCCCGGCAAGCCGAACGATTTCTCGGTCCGCAACGTCCAGGAAATCGCGAGCGCGATGAGCTCGGTCACGACGACGCTGACGGGGCTGCTGGGCGGGATCGCAGGCGTGAGCCTCCTGGTCGGCGGGATCGGGATCATGAACATCATGCTGGTGAGCGTCACCGAGCGCACGCGCGAGATCGGCACCCGGCTCGCCATCGGCGCGCTGGGCAGCGAGGTCCTGCTCCAGTTCCTGGTCGAGGCGATCATGCTCTCCGTCCTCGGCGGGATCATCGGGATCGTCACCGGCCTCGGCGCCTCGTACCTGGTGACGAGCATGATGGCGATGCCGTTCGTGGTGTCGGCGGAGATCGTGCTCGGCGCCTTCGCCTTCTCCATGGTGGTAGGGATCGCGTTCGGCTACCTCCCTGCCCGCCAAGCTGCCAGGCTCAACCCCATCGAGGCGCTACGACATGAATAGGACTCCCCGCTCCCTCCCCACCTTGATCGGCTTCTTCGTCCTGGGACTACCCCTCGTCGCCCGGGCCCAGGATGCCTCCGCCGTGGCGCCGTCGACCGTGGGGACCGCCTCCGCTACGAGGACCCGGAGCTTGTCGGAGACCGAAGCCGTCGCGCTCGCGCTCGCGCAGAACCCAAGCTTCAAATCGAGCAAGCTGCAATACGACCGGGCCGTGGCCCGGGTGAGGGTCGAGGAGGGGGCGTTCCCCTGGGAGCTCCAGGCGGATGGAGGTCTCACCCACAACGAGTCCCCCACCGTCAACGCCGACCGAGACGTGTCCACTTCGCGCACGGACACCATGGAGGCCGGTCTCCAGCTCGACAAGTCGTTCGCGACCGGCACGGCCCTCAGTCTGCGGGTTCAGGGTGACCGCTACCAGAGCCATCGGCCCATGTCGACGATCGGCGGCGGTGAGGCGGGGTACGCAGACAGCTCGGGCTACGACATGGCGGCGCGCGCCTCGGTGATGCAGCCCCTGCTGCGGGGGCGTGGGCGCGAGGTGGGGCTCGCCTCGCTCCGCAACGCCCGCATCCAACGGACCCAGGCAGCCAAGGCCCGTGACGCCGCGGCCAGCTCCCTCGTTCAGAACGTCCTGACCGCGTACTGGGAGGCCTGGTACGCGAAGCGGTCGCTGGAGCTCGAGCGCGAGGCCCTCGATCTCGCCGAAACCCAGCGCCGCGCAGCCGAGGCTCGCCGCGACGCGGGCGCGCTCGCCCCGGTGGATGTCCTCTCCTTCGAGACCCGCGAGGCCGAGCTCTTGGAATCCGTGGTCGCGGCCGAAGCGACCCTCCGGCAGCGCTATCTGTCGCTCTGGCAGCTGGTCGGCGGCGCCACGGCTCCGACCACCCTCACCGGTGACCCCCCCGAGCACGTGGCAGTCGCCAGCCAAGACACGATCGTGGCGGCGCTCGAGACGAGTTCCCCAGAGCTCGTCGAGCTCGCCGAACGCGTACGCCTCGCCGAGGCTCAGGCTGCCATCGCTGGCGAACAGTACCGTGCCCAGCTCAACGTGGAGTCGTACGCCGAGGCGCGCGGTGTCAGCGAGGACAGCCTTCCGCCCGCGATTGGCCAGGTGGCGCGGATGGCCGCCCTGAGCGCACACCTCGGGCTCGTCTATCGCACCCCGCTCAGTGGTCGCCGCAAGGCGAATGCGCAGGCCGAGGCCGATCTAGGGGTGAGCATAGCGCGCTCGGATCTCGAGGCCGCGCGGCAGCGGCTGTTGACATCGACGTTGACAGTGGTCAGCAACACGCGCGCCGCCGAGGCGCGCTACGAGGCGGCCAAGAAGACGGCGGGCGTCTCACGCCGGCTCTTCGATGCCGAACAACAGCGCTTCGCGGCCGGCACCAGCACGCCGCTCCAGGTGCAGGAGGCGGAGGACTCGCTTCGCCAGGCACAGCAACGCGTCGTGCGCGCCCAGGTCGACCTCGCCGTGGCAGGAATCGAGCTTCAGCATGCCACGGGCGAGCTGCTCGAGCGCTACGTGACCGCGAACGACCACGGGTGAGGCCGCGTCCGCTACGGAGGAGGAACGAGAGATGAAATGGTCGAGAACTGCCACGACTTCCTGTGGAGTGCTGGCTCTGTTCGGTGGTGTCGCCATCGGCCAGCCTGACCCAGGATCGGGCGCGGGTGAGCGCCAGGAAGGCGCAAACCTGCGCGGGGATTCTGTTCGGCCCTCGCAGTACGGTCTCCGTGGGCCCCGTGGGGTGAGGCGCCGACCGGTACCCCCCGAAGTGGTCGAAGCTCGGCGCGAGAGGCTCAGGGCGTTCCGCGAGCAGAGCGACCGCACCCGAGAAGACCGGATCAGGACCGCCAGGGACGAAGCTCGAGCTCGGTGGGGGGACATCCTGACCAGTCCCGAAGTCGCAGAGGAACTGCGCCTTCATGCCTGGCGTCTGGCGCGGGTGGAAGGCATCCAGCGTCTCGCCGACGAAGAGGGAAATGCCCCGCTCGTCGGCCGTTGCGAGGACGTGTTCGACCGCGAGATCGCCCGGCACGAGAGGCGCATGGAGGCGCTGAAGGCCAGCCTCACCGCTCCCTCGTCGGTGAGCAGCGCCTCGGTGCCGGCAGCCAGCCCGCCGGCGCCCGCCGCCACCTGAGGAGAGGATGATGGATTCCAGCAGCACCCGACTCTCCCTGCTCGTCACCGTAACGTTGCTCGCCGCGACCACGGCCTGCAAGCGGACAGAACGAACGGAGGCGGCCGCCTCCTCCCCCACCGAACCCTCCGCTTCCGCGACCCCCGCCGCCGATCCCACGCGCCCGATACCGGTTCCCCTCACCACCGGCGAGCCGGAGACGAAGCTTGCCCCGGGTGAGCTGCCAACCCCGGCCAACTACGAGGTGGAGGTGCAAGAGAAACTGGTCCGGGCGAATCTCGAGCTCGAGCTCGACGTCCTGGTTCGGGAGATCGGGGACTAGGTCCCGCCGGCGCGCCGCACCAGCGTCGACGCCGCAGGCCTGCTCGGCTAGCCTGGGTGCGTCCCGCAGTCGGGGCTTCGCGAGCGGCCGTTCGATTGGGCGACACGAGCGCTTGCCCCCAAAACGAAGACGAGAGGAGATCATGGGAAAGCGAGGTCGTGAGATCGTCGGAATGGATGTTGACTGGCTGGTGGAGCAGCTGAACCGAGCCTACGCGAGCGAGTGGCTCGCCTATTACCAGTACTGGCTGGGCGCCAAGGTCATCAAGGGCCCGATGAAAGACGCCGTAGCGGCGGAGCTCAACCTCCATGCCACCGAGGAGCTCGCTCACGCGGTCCTCCTCGCGAACCGCATCATCCAGCTCGGGGGCACACCAGTGCTCATGCCCGAGACGTGGGCGGAGCATAGCCCCTGCAAATACGACGCGCCCGAGGACCCGTACGTCACCGTCCTGCTCGACCAGAACATCGCCGGAGAGCAGTGCGCGATCACGACCTACAAGGCCCTGATGGACGCCACGAAAGACAAGGACATGGTGACCTACAACATGGCGCTCACCATCCTCGAGCAGGAGGTCGAGCACGAGGAGGACCTCGAGAGCCTACGGGAGGATCTCGAGCTCATGGGGCAGCGCGGAAGCCGTTAGGCCCGCGCGAGCTCCCGCGGCTCGCCCGTCGGTCCTTCGCCGCTCACCACCGTCGGACATGGCCCGAGCTCGGTTCGAAGACGCCCAATCCGCTCGGCATGGCCACCCGGACTTTCGTGCGGAACGGCGGGCGGTGGTGCGCGGCGAGGGTATGTGTTCACGCCCCAATCGACCCGGCCGAGAGCCGCTTCGCTGGCTAGAGCACGATCGGGTTGACAACAGCAACGGCGCCGCTGGCAACGTTCCAATACCCGGCGAGGGCACGTTTCCGACGGCGCCTCGGGCGAGATCTGCTGCCGGTTCGGTGCGCTAGGTTGTTGACTTGGCGCAGCGGTCAACCTGATTGCTGCTCCAGGCGCGACGAGCGCCGAGGCGGAGCGGACTTCAGTACGTGAGCACCGGAGCGCAGATGCAACGACGCCAGAGGACCAGTACCGCCCGCCGAGCTCCGGGCGCACGGACAGGGCGCGAGGGGCAAGGTTTCTGACCGCGGCACCCACGAGAACAGGGTCGACGACACCCAGCCGCTTCAGGGTGCGCCAGACGAAAGCCCCAGGCTCGAGATCCGGGTCTCAACCCGAGGTGGCCGCGGTGTCCGTCCGCGGTGGGGGAGCCAGGGTGAGCTCCCCCACGGGCGCCGTGTTCGCTTCGAGCCATTCGAGGCGCGGGCGAACACGGCTGCGGATGCGGCGTTTGGGAGCGTTGCGCATCTCCTGCTCCCAGGTCCGGAGCCGTGGGCGGCCGGCATTGGCCGCCAAGAGGATCGGCATCCCGGAGACGGGATCGGCGGCCACCACGAAGAAAGAGTGGTAGTGCGCTTCGTCCCCCCGTGGCCCATGGATGGTCACGACGTCGCCCGGAATGAAGCCATCCGCGTGCTCGGCCAAGTAGGCGAAGAACTCCTCACGACGGTGGAGCGGGATCCGCTCCTCCGGAAGGAGATCGTAGGCGTCGAACCACTCCGGGTGGGCCCAAGCGAAATCCACGAACCGTTTGACGCTGCGACGGTTGTCGACCCCGAGCGCGGTGAAATCCAGCCGCCCCACCACCCGCGCCCGCTCGGTGCCGCGACCCTTCCACCAGGTGCCGCTCGCCCGCTCGAAGGTGTCGAAGACGAAGTCGATGCACACCTGCGGGACCCGCGGACGCCCGAGTGAGTCGAAGACCGCGTACTTGTCCTCGTTGAACCGATACTGGTCCCACCCGTGATCATAGGCCCAGCGCCAGTAGGGCCGGAGGTTCCCATCCTGTTGTCCTTCTTCCGTCTTGGGCTCGTCGAAGGGGAGCTGCTCGGCGATCGCGGCGGCGATCACCTCGCGCTGCACCCGCAACACGGAACGGCGCCGCAGGGCCAATGATCGAGCGGTCGCCACCCTCTCCGCCTGCTCGGGGCGCACCTCCTCGCAGCCAGGCAGCAGCCGAGCGCCGTCGTGGTCGAGGACCGCCTCGACCCAATCGGTGCCGTAGCGGACCCGGGCGAGCGCGCCATGCTCGGTCCACCGCTCGATGGTGATCCGCTCGGTTCCGGCCTCCTCGACCAGGGCGTCGAGGGCGCGGTGGAGCGGAGGACCTGGATCCTGCCCGGCCACCCACACCCGATCGAACAGGAACACACTGGCCTTCGTGCCGGATTCAGGACCATCGAGATAGCGATAGTCCGCTCCGTCCCAACGGAGGTGATGTCGCTGCGCACCCCGCTCGAGCACGATCTCCTTCTCGCTGAAGAGGTGGCGAAGCTCCAGGACGTCCACGAGCGCGACCCCGAACTCCGGCGACTCCGAATAGACGTATCCCTCGCGGAGCAGGACCTCCCGCGCCACCAACGGCCGCCGCCGCAGCGAGGAATAGAGGTCCAACAGCACCCTGGCGGGCGCCTGCGCCCCGGCGAGGAGCGCTCGGTAGT
This sequence comes from Polyangiaceae bacterium, assembly GCA_016933275.1. GTDB lineage: Bacteria > Myxococcota_A > Polyangia > Polyangiales > Polyangiaceae > JAFGBI01. The sequence continues at coordinate 34,291 of JAFGBI010000208.1, forward strand.
GCGCGACCTCGGGCGTGGTCGCGGGCGCCTGGCGCGGAGTGCGCAAGAACACCACCGGCTCGGCCTTGGCCCGCCCGAGCAGCGCGGGTCGGTTCGCGTCCAGACCCGAGGTCCCGGGGAACGCAGCCGCGCGAGCAAGCTCGGCCCGGCGGGCGGCGCAAGCCAGAGACGCGGCCGCCTCACCCGCGGAGAGCGCGCGATCGAGGGGGTCGCGCCGGGCGGACGCCCTGACCTCCCCCGCGGATCCGGCTGACGCTGACGCGACGGCGGACAGACCGGGAGGACCCGGCGCTCCCCCACCACTCGATCCCCCGAGGGTGCGGTCGCAGCCCATGCCGAGCACGCATGGGAGAGCGATCACGATCAGCCGAGTCATACCCACCATCCTACCGAACGCGCGAACGCTCGACGAGATTCGCGCGGGGAACGGAGATGGACGTTCGCTCAGTTTTTGGACGGGGAGCTCTGGCTCGCCGCTTCCTTTTTGGCCATCTCGTCCTTGAAGGACTGGGACGGCTCCGGCATGTGCTCGAGGGCCGCCTCGAGCGCTTCCTCGAGGCGGTTGACGAACACGAATTCGAGCTCGTCACGGACCTCGCGCGGCACCTCCTCCAGGTCCGCCTTGTTCCGCTCGGGAACGATGACGCGCTTGACGCCCGCGCGGTGCGCGGCGAGCGTCTTCTCCTTCACGCCCCCGATGGGGAGCACGCGACCACGGAGCGAGATCTCCCCCGTCATCGCGACGTCGTGCCGCACCCGCGTGCCGGTCAGGAGCGATACCAGCGCAGTGAACATCGTGATCCCCGCGCTCGGCCCGTCCTTGGGCATGGCGCCAGCGGGGATGTGGATGTGAACGTCGCTCTTCTCCAGGAAATCCTCCGGGATGCCGAAGCGGGCAGCGTTGGTGCGCACGTAGCTCAGCGCCGCATGGGCGCTCTCCTTCATCACGTCACCGAGCTGCCCGGTCAGCTGGAGCTTCCCAGTGCCGAACATCCGCGTGGCCTCGATGAAGAGGATCTCGCCACCGACGCTGGTCCACGCCAGGCCGGTGGCGACACCGGTCTCCTCGGTCCGCTCGGCGACCTCGCTGGTGTATTTGATCGGGCCGAGGTATTCTCGAAGGTGCTCCTCGGTCTGCACGGTGCGCGGCTTGGTGTCACCCTCCGCCACCTTGACGGCCACTCCGCGGATCACGCTCGCCGCCGTCCGCTCAAGGGACCGCACCCCGGCCTCCCGCGTGTAGTGCTCGATGATCTCCTCGACCGCCTCGTCGGTGATGTTGATCTGCGCCTCCGTCAACCCATGCTCCTCGAGCTGCTTGGGGATGAGGTGCCGGCGCGCGATCGCGAGCTTCTCTCGCCGGGTGTAGCCGGGGAGCTCAAGGATCTCCATGCGGTCCCGCAACGGCGGGGGGATAGGATCCGTGATGTTGGCGGTGGCGATGAACATCACCCCGGATAGGTCGTAAGGGATCTCGAGGTAGTGGTCCGCGAAGGTGTTGTTCTGCTCCGGGTCGAGGACCTCGAGCAGCGCGGCGCTGGGATCACCGCGGAAATCGTGACCGATCTTGTCCACCTCATCCATCATGAAAACGGGGTTCACGGTCGCCGCCTTCTTCATGCCCTGGATGATCTGCCCGGGCAGTGCGCCGACATAGGTCCGCCGGTGACCCCGGATGGCCGCCTCGTCATGCACGCCGCCCAACGAAATCCGGACGAATTTCCGCCCCAAGGCCCGGGCGATGCTCTTGCCAAGCGAGGTCTTACCGACCCCCGGCGGACCAACCAGGCAGAGGATCGGCCCCTTCTTGTCCCGCTTCAGCTTGCGCACCGCGAGATACTCGACGATTCGTTTCTTCACCTTATCGAGACCGTAGTGGTCTTCGTCGAGGACGCGGCGCACCTCGCCGATATCCATGTTGTCCTCGGTGGACTGGGTCCATGGAAGGTCGAGGATCCAGTCGAGATAGGTGCGCACCACCGTGTACTCGGCGCTCCCGACCTGCATCGAGCGGAGGCGCTTCAGCTGCTTCTTGGCGACGCCGTCGGCTTCGCTCGGTAGGCTCGCCTTGGTCAGGCGCTCCTCGAGTCCGTCGAGGTCGCCCTGGTCGCCCTCGTCTTCCCCCAGTTCCTCCTTGATCGCCTTGAGCTGCTGCCGGAGCACGTACTCACGCTGATTTTTCCCCATTTCCTCCTTGATCTGGGAGTTGATGCGCTCGCGCATCTTGAGGATCTCGAGCTGCCGCGTGAGCAGGCGAAGGACCTTGCGAATCCGTTCCTTCACCTCCACGGTCTCGATGAGCTGGGCCTTCTCTTCGACCGGAGAGTCGAGGTTCGCCGCCACGATGTCCGCAAGCGCACCCGGCGTCTGGATCGAGTCGATCAGAGAGCCGGCCTCGCGGGGCAATTCGGGCATCAGCTGGATCACCTGCTTGGCCACGTCGCGCAAGCTCATCGCGAGGGCCTCGGCCTCCACGTCCTCGACGACGGGCGCATCCACCCGCGTCACCCGAGCCCTGAGGTAGGGGGCGTTCTGGATCAACTCGTCGAGCCGGATGCGGGTCAATCCCTGCAGGATCAGCGAGTAGTTGCCGGAGCTGTGCTTCAGAGACTTGAGGACCCGCGCCGCGCACCCGACCGGATAGAGATCGTCGAGGCCAGGATCGTCGGTCGATGGATCGCGCTGCGCGAAGATGGCGATCACGCTGGACGGCTGGTTCTGAACCTCTTCGACGAGGGCTACCGACTTCTCGCGCCCGACGTCGAACGGCGCGACCGCGCCTGGGAAGAGGACCGCGTTGCGGATCGGCAACACCGGGAGCTCACTACCGAACCGGAGATCCTCTTCGACGGACGGGGGCGGAGGGAGGGGCTTCTTCTTCTCGGTCATGGTTCATCCCTCGGTCGAGCACGACATGGGCAAAAGGAGGAGATCGTTCAGGAGAGGAGGCGTCCCGGAGGGAGGGCGCAAGCTAACCACCACGGCCTCGGGCGCCAGGGCTGGCATACCACTCGGTGAGCGATTTATACACGTGGCGTGAAGACGGTCTTCTTTGGGACACCTGTGATCGCAGTGCCGGCGCTGCGCGCGCTGGCGGCTACCACCTCCGTCACCGCGGTGGTGTGTCAGCCGGACCGGCCTTCGGGCCGTGGGCTCCACCTCTCACCGCCGGCAGTCAAGGACGCGGCGACCGAGCTCGGCCTGCCCGTGTACCAACCCACGAAGGTGAGAACTGGTGAGCTCGAGGCGTACCTCCGCGACCTCGCGCCGGACATCGCGGTCGTGATGGCCTACGGCCGGATCCTCCCGGAGGGAGTCCTTCTCGCGCCGCGACTCGGCTGTGTCAATCTGCACGCGTCCATCCTGCCGCGATACCGCGGCGCCGCGCCCATCCAATGGGCGGTGATCCGAGGCGAGTCCGTGACCGGGATCTCCCTCATGCAGATGGACTCCGGGATGGATACGGGGCCGGTGTTCGCGACGCACGAACTCGCCATCGACCCCGACGAATCCGCCGGCGACCTCGCATATCGCCTCGCGGAGCTCGCCGCCGCCGTCGTGCGGGACGACCTCGGCGCGGTCGTCGACGGCTCCCTCACGGCGGTCCCGCAGGACGCGGCACTGGCAACCTATGCCCCTCCCATAGAGCGAGCCGATGCCACCATCGACTGGACGCGTTCCCCGACCGAGTTGAAAAATTTCGTCCGCGGGATGTCGCCGACGCCAGGCGCCCACACCTCGCACCGTGGTCGGACGCTCAAGATCCATGCCCTCGCCTTGGCATCGGAGAGGTCGACGGGGCTACCCGGAACCATCGCGGTCGAGGGACGACGCGTCTTCGTACACGCGGGGACCGGGGCAGTGGAGATCCTCTCTGCACAATGTGAGGGCCGGCGTCCACAAGGGCCCACGGATCTGCTCTGCGGTCGCGCGCTCGTCGCTGGTGAACGTCTGGGGGGGTGATCGCCGCCTCATGCCGCCGGATCAGGTAGACCCTCGTGCACCGTCCGGCCAGAGCAGCAATCGGGTTGATTGCTGCGTCAGATCGCCAACCTTTTTCCGGCGGAGCCGGAGCCCTTCACGGGCCGTCAGCGGTCAGCCATCAGCTGTCCGGAGGGACGCGGGGGCCCCGATAGCTGACAGCCGTTCGCTGATGACCACGAGAACGCTCACGAATTACCCGCCCCGGTCCAGATCGCCCCGCCCGGAGAGCAGGGACCCGCGTCCTCGGGGGCCCACACAGCGGTTGCCGTGTGGGTGAGGGCGTCGGGTACCGAACGCGTGGCGGAGCTCCGTGGCCTAGCGGCCGCACAATCCCCGGCCTTGCGCCGCGAAATCATTGACCGCTTCGTCGGTGGCGCCTACGGCTGGAGGTGGCCCTTTCGTCGGTGGCGCCTACGGCTGGAGGTGGCCCTTCAGGCGGACGGTCGAACGCTGGTACGATCGCGCCCTCCTTGAGCTCGAAGCAAACCCCGTTGACCGAACCCCAGTCCGACCCCACGACGGCCCCGCCGAGGAGGCATAGCGCTTGACCCCAACCGTCGTCGGCATCGATCTCGGCACCACCAACACGGTGGTCGCCGCGGTTCGCGAGGGGCAAGCCGTAGCGCTGACGGACGCGGACGGCCATCGCCTCCTCCCGAGCGTGGTGTCGTTCCACCCGAACGGCACCGTGGTCGTGGGCTGGGACGCGAAGGCCCGGCGCCGGATGGATGCGAAGAACACGGTCCATTCGGTCAAGCGACTGATCGGACGCAGTTGGAGCTCGCCGGAGGTCGCGGCCGCCCGGGGGCGGTTCGCCTTCGAAATGCGCGAGGGGCCAGGGAACGCGGCGCTCGTCGCAGCGCGCAGCGAAACCTACACCCTCCCGGAGATCAGCGCCTTTGTGCTGCGCAAGGCCAAGCAGGTCGGCGAGCGTGCCCTCGGCGCCACGGTCGACCGGGCAGTCATCACCGTCCCTGCCAACTTCAACGACCTCCAGCGCGCCGCCACCAAGGTCGCCGGTAGGGTCGCCGGGATCGAGGTCCACCGTATCCTCAACGAACCGACGGCAGCCGCGCTCGCCTACGGGTTCGGTCGCGGCCACACCGAGCGGATCGCGGTCTACGATTTCGGGGGCGGGACTCTCGATATCACGCTGCTCGACCTCGCTGGCAACGTGTTCGAGGTCCTGGCAACGGCGGGCAACACCTTCCTGGGCGGAGACGACATCGACGTCGCCATCGCAGAGCGAATGGTCGAAGTCTCGCTCAAGGTTCACCGCTACGATCCGCGGAGCAGCCGCGAGTCGTTCGAGCAACTCCGGGCGGCCGCCGAGGTGTTGAAGACGATGCTCTCGGCGGAGATGACGGCGACCATCGACATCCCCGATTTCATTCCCGCGGCGGGGGGACGGCTACTCACCTTCTCGTTCGGGATGACCCGGGCCGATCTGGAGGCGCTGATCAGTCCCATCGTGGACAAGACCTTCGCGGTCTGTTGCGAGGCGCTCGAGATCGCGAAGCTTGGTCCGCATCAGTTCGACCAGATCTTGCTCGTGGGGGGCTCGACTCGGATCCCGATGGTGCGCCAGCGAGTCCGGCAGTTCTTCCAGCGGGAGCCGCTCGGCAACTTGAACCCAGACGAGGTGGTGGCCATCGGCGCCGCCATCCAGGCCAACGCGCTGGCTGCTGGACAGCGCCGTCATTCGCTGGTGCCGGAGCCACCGGAGCGACTCCACCGTGAGTCGGCGCCATCCCTTCCGCCCCTTCAACCAGCCATCCGGGGGTCGTTTCGGACGGCCCCTGGACTCGGTACGTCCACACTCCCACCCGTCCCCTCCCCCCCACGACGCGGGACCACTGGACACCCCGAAAGGCCAAGGATCCCGACCGGACCTGGTCTCGGACCCGCCGCGCCCAGCCTCCTCGAGGGGTCCGCTCCGGGGAAGGCCGGTCAGGCGAGGACGGTCCTGCTCACCCCCGAACCGCCGGGGGTGCGAATGCCTGGCGCCCCAGCGACCACCGGCAGCCCCCGCGAAATGGCACGTGGCTCGCCCGGCATCGAGCGGTTGCCGCCATCCCACAGTCCCCTGCTGCCCCTGGTGACCTCGGCGGGGCTGGTGCCCACGGCGCCCGCGGATCTCCCGCACATCCCCCGTGGTTTCGACCAGCTCCCGCTCCATCCACCGGTGGAGGAAGCCACCGAGCTCGACGAAGAGGATCTGGTCGATCTCGAGGCAACGCGCCCATCCGCGTCGGCCACGAGACGGACGAGCGTGCGACCCGAGGAACCGCTCGGTTTTCTTCCGGACCTCCCAGAATCCGACCCATACGACACGGAGCTTGAGGCGCCCGACCTGGAGGAGGAAGAGGAAGAACCGGCCCCGCCGACGGATCCCGTGCCAGGAGTGGCTCCTCCGCCCGGACCGCTCGAAGCCCCCGTCTCCGTGGGGACCCGAGCCCGCTCCGCGGGGCCCATCTCGGTTTCTCCCCCGTCGCGGGGCGGCCTCACGGCGGTGATGCCCATCGCTGGCATGGCGGGCGCATCGATCTCGATGCACGAGGGTCCCGTTTCGGTGCACTCCGCCCGCGGCACCGACCTCCGTCCCGTCTCCAACACGCCGTTGCTCGTCGACGTGACCCCGCTGAGCCTGTCGGTCGAGACGGTGGGCGGGTTCTGCGACTCGGTGATCACCCGCAACACGCCGGTTCCCTGCGAGCGCACAAGGGTGTTCGCCACGGCTGCCGACCAACAGGTCGCGGTCCGCGTTCGGGTCAGCCAGGGGGAATCGAGCCGATTCGCCGACAACACGCTCCTCGGAGAGCTGGAGCTCACTGGCCTCCGACCGGCGCCGCGCGGCAAAGTCCGTATCGAGGTAACCTTCGTGCTCGATACGGACGGGATCCTCAATGTCCACGCCAAGGATGTCCAGACCGGGCGCGCGACCTCGGCGCGCCTCCGCCTCGTCGGTCTCCCCGCGATGGAAGAGCTGGAGGAGCTTGCCGCACGCCACGCCGCTCATCCCACCCTCTAGAGCACCGATCAGGTTGCCAACAGCACCGGCGCCGCTGGAAACGTTCCCCCGGGGTTGGCAACCCTGGCACCAGTGGTTGCCAGGCCAGCGGTTGCCAGAGGCGAGGGTGCGTTTCCAGCGGCGCCGCTGGCGAGATCTGCTACGCGTATATTTCCCCACGCCCTCACCCACAGAGCAACCGCTGTGTGGACCCCGGAGGACGCGGGTCCCTAGGTCGTTGTCTTGTCGCAGCAATCAGGCTGATGCCTGCTCCAAGGATGCGACCCCGGGAGGATCCCCGTGACCCTCGGCGACCCGAACCTGGTACGACTCTTCTCGTGGCGCGCTCTGCTCGACGACGCGGACTACTACGATCTCCTCGGGGTCTCGAGCTCCGCCGACCCACCCACGATCAAGGCAGCGTTTCACGAGTTCGCCCTCGCGTTCCACCCCGATGGACATCTGGATCACGGGCCGGAGGCCCTGGCAGCGGCGCAGGAGGTCTTCCAACGAGGGGCGGAGGCCTACCGGGTGTTGTCCAGCGAGGATCTCCGAAGCCGGTATAATCTCCTGCTCGCCAAGGGTCAGCGAAGGCTCGACACGCCGAGCGCAGCCCCGCCGACCTCGACCCAGGCGGCGGTCAAGTCGCTCGATGATCTCTGCCGCAGCGCAGCGGCGAAGCTCTGTGCCCAGCGGGCGGACGAGCTCATCTCCCACGGAAACCTCCGCGACGCCCGCAAAGAGCTCAAGATGGCCCTCTACCACGACGGCAGCGACAACCGTGAGCTCGAGGAACGCCTGGAGGCCCTGGACATCGCGCTCTATGCCATGGGCGACTGAGGGTGCCCCGAGCCTGGCGCCCGCCGCGGTCCCGCGGCTCGAACCTTCCGTGCCGCGCCGCCCACCTGCTACCACCTCCACACCGGGTCCACGCCTCCTTTGGCATCCAAACCCGACCCCCCACCCCGGCGCGCCCCTTGCGCGGCGGGGAACAGCGCCGGGCGGCGGACCTGCCACCCTGACGAGCTGTCCCCCCGGGGAGGAGCTCCCCGCCGCGTCCAACATCGAGGACGGGAGGGTCAAGCAGTTGTTGCGGAGGGCCTCGGTCACGACTACGAACAACTGGCCCCCTCACCGCTCGCGCGCAGCCCCGCGCTACCGCGGGTAGGTCTGGCTTTGGCTCGCAGGAGTGATACAACTCGCTCGCCGGTTCGTTCCCCCCCCCACGCCCGAGATCGAACTGTTGGCTCGTGCGTATCACTCAGAACACCTCGTGTTTTTCCCCCACGGCGGAGCAGCGTGGGGTCGACCCCGGAAGGTAAAACGTGAAGATCTCCTGCCCTGCGTGCAGCGCCAAATACTCGATCGGCGATGACAAGGTGCGTGATCGCCTCGCCAAGATCCGATGCCGCAAGTGTGGTGCGACCATCGTGATCGACGGGAAGGTCAACCCACCGCACATACACACCGCGGATGGCGATGGCGGCGCCGGCGTGGAGGAGGGCACCAGCGCCGAGTCCTACTCCGTCGACCTGGGCGGGGGCGAGCCGCGTACCATGACCGTGGCCGAGATCATCACCGCCTACAACACGGGCGAGGTCACGGCCCAGACGTTCGTCTGGGCCGAGGGCTTCGCCGACTGGAAGGCCATCAGCGACGTTCCGGAGCTGGTGGGCGCGCTGCACGGCGCCACGCCTGCGGCTGCCGCCGCACCGCCCTGGGCAGGCAGCAAGTCCACCGCGCCCGCTCGCGCTGCCGCCCGCGCCGGGGGGGGCGATCTGTTCGGCGGCTATGCCCAAGCGGGGAGCGAAGAGGACGTCACCACGAGCGCACCCGACCCAGCGCCCGCGACCACAGCCGGAGTCGGTGCCCGCAACGAATCATCGGTGCTGTTCTCGCTGAGCGCGCTGACGGCCTCCTCTCCCTCGCACCCAGCACCAGCGGCGACGCGCAGCGCCACGACGGCGACGGCGCATGATTCGGGCCTCATCGACCTTCGTGCAATGGCCGACCAGGCCCCGCCTCCTGGAGCCGGGGCGGCCTCGCCGCTCGGCGGGTCACCCCTGGGCGGTCCGCTGATGACGTCGTCCTTGATGAACTCGCCACTCGGGATGGCAGCTCCGCTCGGTGGGAGCTCCGCGCAAGCAGCGGCGATCGCGATCCCCGATCTCCCCCAGAGGCGCTCGAACGTGGGGATGATCATCGGCGTCATCGGGGTGCTGGTCGGCATCGTCGCCATCGTCGTGGTGGTGTCGCAATCGACCAAGGAACCCCCGCCGGTCGTCCCCACCCAGCCGAGCGTGGTCTACATCGAGAAGACGGTCACTGCGCCGCGAGACGACGATGACGATGCCAAGGCCCCAGCGACGGGCGACGCCAAGGAGGAGGAGGCCGACGCTGGCCCTCCGAAGCCCACCGCCAGGGGAACCTGGCGGCCGCGACCGCGGTCCACCTCAGGCGGCACCGGGACCACCAGCAAGGACCCGACGCCAGCGGCCGCCACCACCACCGCCAAGAAGGCCTCCTCCGGAGGCTGCGGCTGTCCTCCGGGCGATCTGCAATGCGCCATGCGTTGCGCGGCGAAGTGACTCGACCCGAAATCCCAAGCCGTGCCTCGCGTCGCGGGATCCCGCTTCACTGGGCGAGCGGGGCGGGGACTTCGAGGCTGAGCCCTCCGCGGGGGGCAGCCGCTTCGAAGACCACCCCCCGCCGATCCGTTACCCCGAGCCGTAAGATCCCGTCCGCCAGGACGAGCGAGAACGGCGCCCGGGCGACGGGGCCGCTCTCTGCGGCCGGAACCACGTAGACGGCCACCGGATCGGTGGCCACGGGCAGCGGCGGCGCCGCCGCCGCGCAGACAACTGCGACCGCGCCCTCGCGGTCATGCTCCGCACAGCGCTCGAGCGCGATGGCATCCGCGTGCGCGTCCGCGGCCGGCGTTCGGAGGAGCAGCCATGCCGCGGCGCGCCGCACGAGCGGTGACTCGTCCCCGCTGACGAGACGTCGCGCCACCATGGGATCGCAGCGCTCACCGAGCAGGGACGCCGCCACCCCGGCATTCGCCCGCACGTAGGCGCGCGGGGCCTCGAGGGCAGAACAGAGCGCGCTCTTCACGTCTGCCCGCGTCCGCTTCGCGAGCCTGCCGAGCGCACCAGCAGCGTTGCCCGCGACCGCGATGTCGGCATCGGCAAGCGCCGCTGCGATCTGCCGCGCATCGGCGGCGGTTCCCACCGTGCCCAGCGCCCAAACCGCGTTCGCGCGCACGGCTCCGTCGGGATCGGCCGCGAGGCGTCGGAGGGTCTCGATGCCAGCCGGGTGGGCCGCAAGCGCCTCCGCTACCTTCGCCCGATCCGGCACCGAATCGGCGGGAGTCCCGAACCCCGCCACCAGCCGGGCTGCCTCCTTCAGCGGCGAACGACCCAGGGCCTCGAGTAGCGCGTCGCGCTCCCCTCCCCTCGTTCGCCGCGCCAGCTCGGCAACCCGAACGAGCAACGATGGATCGCGGTTGCGAGACAGCGCGCCGCCGAGCGCCACGGACAGCGCGACCCGATCCCGCGCCGCCGCGACCTCGAGCTGATCCACCAGCGTCCTGGCAGCGGCCCCGGACGCACACCGAAAGAGCGCGACCGCCGCCGCCCATCGCGTCGAACCGTCGGCGTCGTCGAGGAGCTCGAGCAGGGCGCGATCCTGCCCCGCCGGTTCGATCTCCCCCAACGCGGCAACGACCGCGAGACGAAGGGCGAGGTCCTCGTTCTTGCGAACCAGCGGCTCGAGCACGGGGATGGCGCTTGGTGCTCCCGTCCTCCCGAGCAGTCTCACCAGACGTCGCCGGTCTTCGCGCTGGTGCGTCTTCGCGAGCGCCCGCGCCACCGGCACGACCGCCCGCCCGTCGGGCTGCCGTGGGTCGAGCAGCAGCCCTGCTGCATCACCGGCGGCGACCCGGGCTGCGGGATCGGGATCCGCCAGGAACTCCAGGACCGTCGGGAGGGCGGACGGATCCCCCGCCCTGCCGAGCGCGGCGAGCGCCGCCGCCGGCTCCAACACCCCGCGCCTGAGCGCGCCGGTCACGGCCGAGGCGGCATGCGCTCCACCCACCGTGGCGAGCGCCTGCGCGCAGCCGCGGGCAACATTGGCCGCGGGTTGGCCGCCAAGACAGCGTTCGAGCTCCGGGACCGCTCGGTCCCCCACGCTGCCGAGCAACTCCGCGAGGTCGTCGCGATCGAGGCCCGGACCAGGCTCATCGAGGGCGGCGACCAGCGCCGCCACGGCGGCGTCGGAACCGAGCGATGCCAGCGCCGCCACGGCGTGACGGCGAACCAATCCGTCCTCTTCCGTCTCCAGCGCGGCAACGATGCTCGGAACCGCAGACGTTGCTCGGAGCCGACCGAGTGCAGCGAGGGCCTCTCCGCGCACGGTCTCGTCGGCATCCTGGATGACGAGCAAGAGGGTGCTGACGGCCCGGTCGTCGCCGAGTTCGCCCAGGGCGCGGACGACCCGCCGCCGGACGGGACCCGCGGGATCCTGGGCCTTGCCAAGCAGCGGCACGACGGCGCTGCGATCGCCGAGACGAGCCAGTGCATCCACGATGACTTCCCGGATCCTCGGCACCGAATCGTCGAGGTGCCCCAGGAGAAGCCGCGTCGCCTCGGGGCGTCCCGCGGATCCGAGCGCGCGCGCTGCGGCTTCGCGGACGTCGACATTCGGATCCGCGAGCACGCGACCGAGGACGCCGATGGCTCGCTCGTCGGGGACGACCGCCAGCGCCCGAGCTGCCGCGACGCGAAGCCGATCGTCTGGATCGGAGAGCCATGGAACGAGGATCGGCACCGCCCCGGCTGGCGCGCGCCGGATCGCGACTTCCACGGCCGCCAAGCGCACCTCCGCGTCGGCGTCGACGAGAGCCTGGAGGGCAAGCTTGGCCGCGATGCCGGCGGGGAGCTCAGCAATGCGTTGCGCCGCCCCTCGCCGTGTCGCAAGATCATCGTCCCGAAGCTGTCGCTCGATTCGATCGATCTGGTTCGGCCAGACGAAGGCCTGTGCCGAGCCCGCAGCCAGAAACCCGGCGAGGATCCACCCGAGGAGAGGCAAACGCACGAGCCGAACCGTAGCAGGACGGGCAGCGGGGAGGAAAGCCGAAGCCAGCACCCCAGCCTCGGCTCGCGAACCGGGCGCCGGGAGATCTGCCGGGTCAGGTGAGACCGCCACGTCGCCGCGCGAACCAGTACAGGCCGAGCAGCGTCGCCGCCGCCGCCGACCAGATCCACGCGGGCAGCCAGGGCGCCACATGACGCTCGGCAGCGACCCTGACGTTCGTGGGCTGGGGCAAGCCACGGACCCCGTCGAGCCCGACCGCCACCCCTCGCGTGGCCTCGGCGATGCGGCGGAGGCGAGCGACGTCCGGACGAACGTCGGCAAAGGTGCCCCCCGCCCGCTCGCACGCAAACTCGAAGCGCATCGGCGGTGACGCCCCGACCCGGGCGCGAGCGACGTACCCGCCGGGACCGAGCGGCGGTATCGGCACCGCTACGGTCCCGGTCTTCGCCCCCTCGGCTCGCACCGTGCGCGAGTCACTCGCCGCCGTTCCCAGCTGGTCCACGCTCACCTCGACGGCGCCGGACATGCCCGGCGCCGAAACCACCTCGAGCGACATCGGCTCGTCGGCGATGCACGGTTTGGCGAGCCGAATCCGAGCGGGCTCATAGCGTGGGTCGCGCATCAACCATCCCAGCAGCCCGTCCCATGCCGCACCGTAGCTCCGTCCGCCGACGTCGGAGGCGAGCTTCCCGAAGCCGAGGCGGTGGGTCCCGTCGACGGCGAGCGCAATCGCGCGTCCGTCCCCCGCCTCGCCGAGCGCGAGCACGGGCATCGGCGCCTTCGCGGCGCTGAGCAAGGGGTGCTCCCAGAGCACCATCGCCTGCGACCGTGCCGGACCGAGCAGGTTGGCTCCCGGCAGACTCGGCAGCTCGTCCCCGAGCAGGTCGCGCAGCGCGCGCAGGATCGGAGTGGTCCGACCCGCCGTCGAGTAGCGCGGCACGAAGTCGGTCGCATCAAAGTACTGCCGCGCCTCCGGCAAGGTGACGGGGAGCACTCGCTCGAGTTCGGTGCCCGCGTACTGTCCGCCGCTGAAGGCAGAGGGCCCGCCGACCATGATGAGGCCGCCGCCGGTCTCCACGTATCGCGCGAGCGTGGACAGGTGCCGCGCGAGCTTGCTGGTGACCGCGTCGATGTCCTGCAGGATGACGGCGTCGAAGCTCGGTAGGTGCTGGGTGAACAGCTCGTCGACCGGAAACGGAATCAGCGCCAGCTCCGACTCGTCGGCCTGCGTGTCGTCGAAGTCTGACCGAAGGATGAAGAACGCGACCAGATCGACGGACTCATCGCCCTTGAGCCACATCCGAAGCGCTCGGGCATCGTAGCTCGGCCGCCCCGCGACGTGCAGCAGCCGGATGCGATCGCGGGCCACGTCGAAGGCGATGTACCTTCGATTGTTGTCGGAGATCGTGTCACCGTGAGGCGGATCGAGCGCGACCTCGAGGACCCGAGCCCCGGCGCGCTCGAGCGCGATCGACAACGCGACCTCGACTGGTTCCGAGGTGGGCTCTGCCCGGCCGCTGGCAAGCTCCACGGGGTCCGCGCCGAGACGCAGCTCCCGCACACGCACGGGGATGGTGCCACACCGGAGACCACCCACGCATGCGACCTCGACGCGGAGCTCGAACGGTTGGTGCGCGACCACGGCTCCCGCGGTGTCGACGCGGAGGATACTCGAGTCGGCAGGCGTTTCGTGGGTGATCGCAACGGTGTGGATGGGCACGTCGAGGCCACCGAGGATCGTGGACAACGGCTCGCCCTCGAGGTCCTCCCCGGGGCGAGTCAACCGCCCATCGGAGACGACCACGATGGCCTGAGGCCGCTCCACGCTCTGGTCCCCGAGGTGCCGGATGGCGGTGACGAGATCACTGTCGAGCATCCGCGGCGAACGGGCGGCCCCCGTCTCGGCAGCCGCCGTGAAGGGCTCGAGCCTGTCGTCACCGAATTCCAGCAGTGTTAGCCGAGCCGAATCGAAGTGCTCGCGCAACGCAGCCACGGCCTCGAGGGCTGCGTCGCGCCGGCTCGTCTCGCCCGCCAAGGGAAGCAGCAGCCGCCGGGACCCATCGACCAACACCACCACCCGCGCTCCCACGACCGAGCCATGGGTCTCGATCGAGACCGGCCGCAGCACGGCGCCACCGAGGGTCAGCGTGGCGAGCATCCCGATGATCGCTACCCATCCCCTGCGCCGGTCCAGCCGACCGAGCTCCCACGAGAGGACCGCCAGCGACAGCACCCCAACCGCCACCACGACCACCACCCAGGCCGTGGTCAGATCCTCGGAGAGGGCCCAGGTTCGTGCGCTCATGGCCGAGACCGCGCACGGCGACGCATCAGCCACGAGGCATGAACCAGGTCATCCTTGTAGTCGGAGCAGAGCAGATACATCGCGATGTTCACCGCGAAGCGCACTGCCCGTTCGCGTTGGCCGTAGCCACCGGGAACGACCGCCAGCGCCCAGTCATCGGCGCGGCTACGCGCCAACGCCCCGAGCAGATCGTGGGCGAGCAGCAGGACTTGCGCGTTCTTCCCGCGCCTGACCGCATCGATCGTCGGCGGGCCCACCACCCGCCCGATGGGCCGATCGAGCAGGTAATAGGAGTGGTAAAGGACGTGGCTCGGCTCGAGCTTCACGACCGGGTGCTCCGGTAGGATGCGTCCCAGCTCGCGACGCACGGATCTCTGGAAGACGCCGCGCTCCGGCTCGAGGTCGTCCACCACCATCATGCCACCGAGCGTGAGGAACGTGCGGAGGCCTCTGATCTCGGAGGGAGATAGCTCGGGGAATTCCCTCGTCCCCGCCCAGATCACGAACGGCTCGGCAAGCAACGCCGCCTCGTCAGCGCGCACGATCGGCGAGGACGCATTGCCCGGAGCGTTGGTGCGCCGGACAAGCTCGAAGGTCCAGTGAGAGGGCGCGGTCGCCCGCGGTCCTGTGAGCGGTTCCCCTCCGACCCCGAGCAGCCTCGGATGGAAGGCTCCCGCATCGCCGAATGCGAGGAGCGGGCCGCCAGTCAGCGCGCCCGCGATGCCGAGGAGGGCGCCCCGCCGGCTGATCGCGGGCGCGCTCATCAGTCGACACCCTCCACCCGCCAGGCACCGTCCTCGCGCCGCAATCGAACGACGTGGCCCCCCGGCAGCGCGACCGACGCTTCGTCCTCGTCAGTCTTCACGTCGAGCGTCTCGGGGTCCTCGAGCCCCTCCACCAGGGTGTCCAGGTCGCGTTCGATGGAGGCGCGGGTTTCGTTGGAGAGCAGGCGGTACAACGCCGCGTAGCTGCGGCGCGCGAGCGCCACCCGGAGCGCCCCCAGCGCGGCCTCCGGGGTGCTCGCGCGGGTGGGGAGTACGTCGGCGAGCTCGATCCTGAACTCCCCGTCCTCGACCGAAAGCTCGGCGCGTTCACCGTCGGAGAAACGCACGACGGCTTCCGTCTCCACGGCAAGCTCGCCCGCGGCGAGCTCCTGCCCCATCCCCGCGAGCTCATCACGGGAGCCATCGACCAAGCGCTGGGTCCCTTCTCGACCGTGAGCGCGCTGGGCTTCGCTCGTCATGAGCTCGTAGATGGCGTCAGCGTCCCCTTGCTTGGCGGCAGCCGCGAACTGGCGAGTGGCTGCCTCGGGGGTCGGGGTCGGGGACGACGCACAACCCAAGAGGAGCCCGGCGGTCAACACGACCCACCCGCCGCGGTCCCCCCTCGCCCGAGCCGATGCTGAGCTCCGTTCGATCTCAGGCATACCGAGCAGAACTAGCGAAACCGAAGCCCCTTGGCTACTGTCGACCACCATGTTCGCCGAAAATTCTCCAAAGATGCGGGGCAACTACCGGTGGCTGGGCGCGCCGGCTGCGTCCATCACCACGCGAACGGTGAGCATCGAGTCCCGATGACCGTGACCCGGCACCCTAACGAACGCCGCCTCGACACGCTCCTGATCGGAGCCGCCGCCGGCGTGATCGCGGGGATCGCGGCGAGCGTCCTCGATGCCCCAGGGTTGGGCGCGCCCCTGACGGTGGGTTCCCTGCTCGCTCTCATCTATGCGGTCCACGCGTACGGACGCTCGGGCCCGGATCGTCAACGGCACCGCCGCCGGCGACGATCACCGCCGACCTCCGATTGATGGTGCAGTTCCGAGACCGAACGCGATCGAGCTCAGGTTTCCGAACGGAGAACCGCGATCGCGATCCCCTTGCCCAGCGCGGGTGCAGCCTTCGCGGCGACCCCCCAGCGGCGACCCGTAAGATCGATGACCTCCGCCACGGGTGCGGGGCCCGTGAGCTTGGCAGGGAGATCGAGCTGGGCGACGGCCTGGATGTTCACCTCGGGCGTCTCCCATCCGTAGACGTCCTTGCCGGCGAGGAGGACAACGTAGATCAGGGGCTCGTTCTTGCCCTTCGCCAGGCTCTGCAGCACGTCACCGCGGACGGCGTTCTGGAGCCGCTTGGCGTATGCAGACCATGACCAGCCGGTAACGTACAGCGCTCTGACCTGGCCGCCGTACGTCACGGGGTTCGCCGCCACCCACTGCCCATCGGGGCGATTCGCGAGCCCAGCTGCCTCCGGCATCGAACCAGTGGTCTCGATGTAGCTGCCCGTCAACGCCTCCTTGAGGTCGGGGAAGGAAGGGAAAAGCCCCTTGCCGACCATCAGATCCTGATCCTGATCGTTCCTCAGCACCGTCCCCTGGACGTCGGCGAGGGCGAAGAACGTGCTCTTCGCCACTCGGAGGTCCTGGACCTTGGCGCGCGTGGAAAGGAGCGCGGCACGGACGGCCGAGGCTTCGGGGGTGGTCGGGCTCGCCGTGGCCACCGCCGGGGGGAGCCCGCTGGCGGCATCACCCGACGGGGCCACCGTGGAGGCCGAGAGCGCGACCTGGGCGGACGGCGCCACTGCAGCGGCGGACGGAGCCGCAGAGGCTACCGCCGGCGCCACCGATGGTGTGGGCGGCGGCGCCACCGATGGTGCAGCCACTGCCGCGACCGCCCCCGAGGGGGGGGCGCCCGCCGCCGACGAGGGCACACCCGAGGGCGGTGGTGCCGACCCGCTCGGGGCACCAGACCCCGCGGTGGTTGGCTCGACGGGAGCCGCTGGTGCGGTCGCCGGGGTGTTCCAGAGCGCAACCATCAGCTTTGCCCCTTCGGGCAGACCGGTTCGGACCTCCTCCACGTCCTTGGCGGAGACCTCGACCAACTTGGTAACGTGCTCCTTGGCGGCCTCGGCGCTCACCTTTCCAGGATCGGAGCAGGCAATGCTCAAGGAGCCAGCGATCCCGATGGCGATCGCAGGGGCGACCCATCCTCGACCAGTGAAGAACCTGGCGAACGCGACCAAACTCTGCTGCATGGCTCCGAGCATCCTCTCTCCCGGATCAAGATCGGGATCCTTTGGCGTGGCTTCCTGGACCGCTTGGCCCCTGAGGTGGCACCGGGCGGGAGCCTAGAGCGACTCAGCTTGGGCCGCCAGGCAAGCCTCGCTTGGCGACAAAACCAGCGACTCTCGCGCTGATCTGCGCACCCGTCGCCTCGGTCGGCCCCCTGAGTCCCGGACCACGAGACGGCGGAGCGGTGGACGACGACGAGGAGCGCAGCGCAAACCACGACCGTGGCGGAAAGCGTCAGGTGTCAGGACAACCGGTGATGGTAGATTGGTGGCTGGCGAAGTGGCAGAGCTCCCTGAGTAGACTGGCTTGTCCTCCAAGACCACCGTCCCCGTTCCTCGCCGGCCCGTCGCGGATGCTCCCACCGTCGTGCCGGAGCCACCTCGGCCGGCGGCGCGCGATTCGTTCGTCGCGCTCAGGGCCATCGTGGACGTCGAGGATCTGAGCGTGGTGTTCCAGCCGATCGTCAGGCTCGAGTCGGGGACGGTCTTCGCCTACGAGGCGCTGGTTCGTTGTCGTTCGGCCACGATCCAATCACCTCCGGCGCTCTTCGAAGCGGCGATGGCGGCCAACTGCGTGGGGCGTCTCGGGCGTACGATCCGGGAGATCGCGATCCCCTTGTCCTCCGGGCGACGGATCTTCGTCAACGCGCACCCCCAGGAGCTGAACGAGAGCTGGCTCATCCGACCCGACGACCCGCTCTTCAGTCACGACGAGGAGGTCTTCCTGGAGATCACCGAGTCCGTACCCCTATCCCATTTCGAGCGCTGCCTCGATGTCCTGCGCGAGATCCGCGGACGCGGTGGGGTCCACCTGGTCGTCGATGATCTCGGTGCCGGATACTCGAATCTGAAGACCATCGCCGATCTCGAACCGAAGGTGGTGAAGCTCGATCGCGAGCTCATCTGCGGCCTGGATCGCTCTCGGCGCCAACGCCAGCTGGTGTCCGGGGTGGTATCCCTCTGCCGCGACCTCGACGTCCTGGTCGTCGCCGAGGGGATCGAGACCCACGACGAGTACCTCGCGGTGGTCGACACCGGTGCCCACTTCGGACAGGGATATCTCTTTGCACGCCCCTGTTTCCCCATGCCCGTGGTCACCTGGCCCCCGCAATCCGCCACCCCGGTTCCCGAACGCCGCGCGGGGCAACGTAGATAGCGCCCGGCCCTAGAACTCAACGACCCCGAGGGAAAAGTACGACCCGGAGAAGCATCGAGCCAAAGCCCACTCGACGTAGACGTCGAACGAGGCCGCCGGAGTCGGATGTGCAACGCCAAGCCGGCGACCGCGGCAACCATAGATTTCGAGGGGCAGCATCAGCGCAGCGCATGGTCGCCAGCACACGCCAGGCAGGCCCCACCAGTCTGGGATCTGACTCGCTCTGGCCCACGACGAGATCCAGGTCACCGTCTCTGTCGAGATCGCCGAGCATCGACGTCTGTGGACACTCGGAGATGAGGACGCTATGCTGGATCAGGTTTCTAGCACCGTCGTTGATGAACACCACGGTCTGTCTTGGACCGATGAAAGACGCCACCGCATCCAGAGCCAGGTGGCCGTTCACTTCGCCCAGCGCGAGCCGCTGCGAGGAGTCCCAGAGGCGGTCAGAAGGGCTGGAGTAGGGGGTGTAGGTGTCCTAACGCCCTGTTCCTTCACCGACGATGGGGCCTTCAATCCGACGGTGACCACTTGGCGACCACTTCCTTGGTCTGGGTTGGCAGGAGGCTATTACAGCGGCGACGAGCCGCCGCGCGGGGCGCCCCGCGCGGTCGCCGGTGAGGCCGACGCCCGGGGCCCAGCGTCAGCTACTGAAGAGTAGGGGTCTCCCAGTCGACATAGGAGTCCCCATTGTAGTCCACGCCTTTGTCAAAAGTCGTGTCTCCTCCGCCATCTTTGAGAAATCTGGTCACGAACGCATTGACCGCCTGCGACTGACTCGATGACGCACTGCAGTGCGCGCCGCCCTGGTCGTGGCCCACGACACCCGCGTGGTCTTCAACGCCCAGAGCTGTCCAAACCCTTTTCGCGGCCTTGAAAGAAGCATAGGCAGAGTGAGGAGCCAGATGCGTATTACCCGGGTTACCAGGCAGCAGGATAAGCGCACGGGGTGCAATCAACGCCACAAGCTCGTGATGATCGTGGGGAAGCAGGTGGGGATTCTTGCCTCCGCCTCCTGAAGCGACGTAAGGATCAAGCAGCCAGTCCAGGAACCAGGACCATCCAGTGTTGTCAATGTCCTCTACCTCCGAGCCCGTCGCAGTCTCGTAGTCGTCGGATACTCTCCAAGCAGCGGCGCCACCGCCGCCAGACTCCTGCGCAACGGTGAGCGCGATACGGGCATCGAGCGCACCGGCCCACAGGGCCAACTTGCCGGCCCAAGAACAGCCGTGTATCCCAATCTTGGTCATGTCGATGCCCAATTCGTCCTTCACCTGGTCTAGCCCATCGATCAGCCGGCTGACGCCCCAGGACCAGGCGCTGTAGTTGCCAACGGCTGCATTGCCGTCGCCCGCTGGCTCCCAGAGTTCGGGGTAAACCTGGTAATAGCCGTCGCTCTGCTTCGCGTCTCCGGTCATGGCTTCCATCGCAACCTGATTGGCACTGAATGGGACGTTCGTACATCCGCTAATCATACTGGACGGCCCATCCACACCAATCGCTACGCACGAGCCCGACCCCGTGATATTCGAAGTCAGCGTCATGGTGCCGGCGTCCGTTGTCACTTGCACAGACAACGACTTTCCGGTCAAGGTGACCCTAACCTGGGGCGGCGGCGGTTTGGGGCCGACTTCGAATTCTTCCAGGTCGTGGATAATCTGCGCGCGTCTGCATTCCCACTCCGCTCTGGTGCTGATGATGTCCCCGTTGTGCATCTGGAACGGATTCGGCAATTTGGGATTGTCTACTGCGCCGTATTCTCCATGGGGCGCATCGCATCCCGCACCGGGGAACTCAGGGTAGCCCTCTGGAGGCTCACCCCCACCGCCGGTGCCGCCAGTGTCGCCGCCGCCGGTCGCGTTGCTGCCGCCAGTATCGTCGGCGCCACCACCGCCGGTCGCGCTGCTGCCCCCGGTACCGCCGGTCAAGCCGCCCGTACCGCCACCCCCAACGCCCGTACCGCCACCCCCAAC
>JAFGBI010000209.1 GCA_016933275.1 Polyangiaceae bacterium
GAGGCAGCGCTGGAAACGCGTCCTCGCCTCGCACGGACGCGTTTCCAGCGCTGCCGTTGCTGTCGGCAACCTGATCGGTGCTCTAGGCGGCGCCGGCTAGCTGGCTGAGCGAAGGTTTGCCCAACCCACGGAGCCAGGTCTGGAAGAGGAGACGAGGAACTCTGCGGCCGCCGAAGAAAGCCGTGGGAGAAGCCTACCGATGGCTCACGCCTGATGGCTGGTCTCCCCCGACCGGCGGCGGATTCCTGGCATGCTCGGCGGAAACCTCGCCCGGCCGGGATTGCTGGAGATCGCGGGGAGGTTCCTGAACCGGGAATGGCCCCCGGTGGTGGAGCGTTGTAGAGTTGTCGTATTCTGTCCGCTGTAAGTACGATCCCCCCGTGCGCTTGCCAGCCCGAACCAACGTCTTTCGCCGCCTAATGGCGCTGCTCGCGGGCGGGGTCGCCCTCGCCCTCTCGCCAGCGAGCCGGGCGGACATCTACAAGACCGTGGATCAGGACGGGGTCATCTCCTTCACCAGCCGTCCCAAAGACCGATCTTCGGTGGTGGTGGCGCGCTCGGCGCGCCCGGCGCCCCGCGTCACGATGCCGAGGGACCGATCCCCGGAGCGGACGACCCGCTACGATCCCTACATCCGACAGGCCGCGGGCCTCTACCAGATCCCCGAGGATCTCATCCGCGCCGTGATCAAGGTCGAGAGCGACTTCGATCCCCGTGCCGTATCTCCAAAGGACGCGCGCGGACTGATGCAGCTGATCCCCGCCACCGCCCGGCGAATGCTGGTCAGCGATCCCTTCGATCCACGACAGAACATCTTCGGAGGAACCCGCTACCTTCGCGTGCTCGCGAATCTCTTCAACGGCGATCTCGAGCTAACCATCGCCGCGTACAACTCCGGCGAAGGAGCCGTCATCCGGTATGGCGGAATCCCGCCGTATGCGGAGACGCAAGACTACGTCGTCCGAGTCCTCGCGCACTACCGTGCCTACCGGGCAGCCTCCACCGCTGGCGCCGCTCGTCGCTGACCGTCCACTGGCACGCCTTCGCCCCGTCCAGCTGGCCCTCGAGGATGACGGGCCGAGATCGCAGCCGCTCGTGGGCCTCCAGGACGACCAACACGGGGCCCGGCAAGCTTTGTCCCACTGTGCGCTGTGCGCTCAGGCGAAGTGGGGGCGAGCGAGGCATCGCGCCGCGGCTGGATCGACCTTTGGCTAGAGCGCGCCTTCCCCGGCCACGAGAAGGACGACGTCTTCGTCCGCACCGATCCGAAGATGTCGGCGCGGGACATCATCGAAACCTACTCCTACCGCTGGTCTTTGGAGGTCACCTTCCACGAAACCAAGGGCAAGCTCGGTCTCGAGGACCCGCAGAATAGAACCGAGCACGCGGTCGAACGCACCGCACCCATGGCGCTCTCTGCTTGCAGCCTCGTCGTGCTCCGATACGCGCGCGTCGGACGGTGTCCGACGCCCTTGAGATGGCCCCGAAAACCGCCCCATTCGAGTCTAGAGGTCGCGGCCGTTGGTGCCGCTGACGCGCGGCTCTCTCGCCTCGGCGGGTGAACCGCCGTGGTCCGCGGCAGCCGAACCATTGCCCTGAAGCTCCCGCATCAGATCGCGACACTCGGGTTTGCCGCGCAGGTGGTTCACGAGCAGCGTAGATGCCTCGTGGAATTGCTCCTCGTACTTGACGCCCTCACGGGTCCGCGCGCTGACCTTCTCGCGACCCGACGCCAGGTCTTCTTCCAAAGCCTCCGCGTATCGGGCGAGCTGCGCGCGCAGCTCCTCGATCTGGCGCCGGAGGTCACGCGCAGTGGCCTCGCGCCCGAGCCGCCGAGCCTCCCGTGTCTGTAGCCACTCGCGCTTCGCCTCGACGAGCGCCCTGGCGGCACCGGCTTGCTCGAAGATCGCCCGACTGCCCTGGCCACGCTGTTCGGCTTGGTCCGCCTTCGTCACCCCCTCGACCATGGCCTGCTGAGCGCGCTTGTAGTCGCGACGCGCGGCCTCCTCCTCCTCGCCGTATGCGGCCGCGTCGCGCAGTGCGCGCGACTCCTCGTGGGCAAGCTCTTCGACCTTTCGCCCAATCTCGGCACGCAGCGCACGGCCCCGCCGCTCGAGCGCCTCGAGCTTCCGAGTGTGGCTCGCCACCTCTCCCTCGAGCGAGTTCGCCTTGGCGGCAAGCTCCCACGTCGAGGCCACGGCGGCGGTGACCTCCGGCGGCGCGTTCCCAGAGGGGTAGGCGCGCGAAACCATGCGTGCGAACGCGCCGGCGCGGTTTGGCCATTCCGGAACCCCGGGCGCGTGGGGCGGTGGTGGCGGTGGCAAGGCGGGAGGAGGAGCCGCCTCCCCGTCCTTTTCCCAGGAGACGCTGGGGAGCGAACGCTGGAACGCCTTCAGCTCCTCGAGCAGGTGGTGGCCGTCACGATACCGACGACGGATGTCCTTCTCCAGGAGCTTCAGAATGATGCGTTCAGCAACCGGATCACAGTCCTTCCGCAGCGTGGTGGGCCGCGGCGCGGGCGCGGTCCGCTGCATCTCGAGCAGGGTGTCGCGATCGTTCGATCGGAAGGGCAATTGGCCCGTCAACATCTCGAAGAACAGCACGCCTAGTGCATAAAGATCCGACTGCGGTCCGGCCTGCTCACCCCGTGCCTGCTCGGGAGACATGTACTCCGGCGTCCCGAACACCGCGCCCTTGGGCGCCAGCCGGGGATCGTGTGCCAACGCCGCGAGCCCGAAGTCCAGGATCTTGACGAAATCCTTCCGCCCGCCGCGAATGGTGAGCAGGATGTTGTCGCTCTTGAGATCACGATGCACGACCCCGAGGTCGTGGGCGCGAGCGAGCGCGGCCCCCATCTGCTCGAGAATGTCGACCGCTCGGTGGATGGGCATCTGACCGCGCGCCACTTCGGCCGAGAGCGCCGTGCCCACGAGGTACTCCATCACCAGATAGAGTTCGCCCTCGTCCGTCTCTCCGATATCGTGGATGTCGATGATGTGCGCATGGTCGACCCGGTTTGCTGCGCGAGCCTCGCGCAGCATCCATGCCCTGAGGTGGGTTTCGCCCCGGAGATCGGGACGGATGAGCTTCACCGCCACCACCCGATCGATGAGGACGTGCCGCGCGCGGTACACGATCCCCATCCCGCCTTCACCGACTCGCGCCTCGAGGCGGTAGCGGCCTGCGATCACCTTGCCGAGGGTCGGGTCTTCGCCTCGTCTCTTGCTCGTGGCGCGCGGCGGCTGAGCTGGCTGCGGCATACGATGTCAGTCAACTGGTTGGCGGCGGCGCTCGCCGCGAGGCTCGAGAAAGGTCGCACAGGGAACGGACCGTGCCAAGGAGCGAATCCGGTTCACTCAGAAGGAGGCAGACACGACGGGGACATGGAGCTCGGTCTCCTGTTTGACCCCATACTCGTACAGCTCCCGACGAGAGAACACCTCTCGCACCTCGACCATCGGCACCGAAAGGACCAGGCCGCGAGGGGCCAGACCGAGGAGTGCGGGTGGACGCCACAGGGGGACGGGACGGGAGGCGCGTGCCATCCGCCTGGTGCGGGTGGGGCGGAATGAGTTCCGGGTCTCCTCGGCCGGACCGGGTACTGGCTCGACGGGTGCCTCGTCCACCGTGTCGGACGGTTGGGGAGGTTCGGCCACGGGCTCGTCCGCCGGGGGGGTATCCTGGGTGAACTCGACGGGTGGCTCGTAGGCGGTGCGGCTCAGGACCGCGATCGTGGTTGGAATCGCCAGAGCCATGCCGCCCGCCAGGAGATAGAGCGAGAGCTTGGCGGAGGACTGCTGTTCGGCGTAGTAGCCGCCGACCCCGCCTCCCGCTGCTCCGGCGACGCCGCCGACGATGTAGGCCCAAGCGGGTTTTACCCCGATCAGGGCCTCCGAGAGCATCACCACCTCAGCTCCGAGTAGTGCACCGCCGGTGATTCCTTTCCCGGTTGGAGATACTCGGTAGTCCTCCTGCGCGTAGGCTTGCGCGGAATGGAGACAGGTCAAAACGGCGGCCATTGAGCCGACGACCACCCAACGTTTGGCGTACATGTTCCCTCCCACCCTCGGTGCGAGCGATGATGCGAGTCTCAGCATAGCATCCGCATCGATCCTCGAAAGGGGCCGACTGTTCGTGGGATCACGAGCCAAGACCAGCGACCTGGATCGGCCCTGGAGCCGTTCCGGCGAAACGGCGCGACGAACCGAGTCGGAGGGAACCGCGATCGCTTCGACCACGAGAGCCGAGCTTGGTCCGGCTCCCCTCCCGGCAGTTGCGTCGAACGTCCCGGGGTGTTACCGCCCGAGCACGGAGTACCCCAATGGCGGTCGGTCCCACCCAGATCCTCATCATCATTCTGGTCGTGGTCGTCCTCTTCGGGGCGTCACGGATCCCCCTGCTCGGGAAGAACCTCGGAGCTGGGCTCCGAAACTTCAAGGACGGCTTGACAGGCGGCGACTCGGACGACGCTGAGGACGCCCTCTCCAACGAGCCGCGTCCCAAGCAGGTCGCAGCGAAGAAGCCACCCAAAAAGAAGAAGCGGAAGCGCGCCGCCACGGGCGAAGACTGAGCGATTGGATCCGCTGCACCCCGAGGGGACGGGACGGCCTTCGGGCCGCTCGGTGGTCGCTATCCCCGAGGGAGGGATCGCCAGCGCCGCCGAGAGCAACGGGGCCAAGCCGCAGTATGCCAAAAAACCCAATGATTACGGGGGACAGCAGCTGGCGACTGGCGCCCATTGGGGACTCGAGGCATGCACCGCCGACCATGACGACCCGGCAACGGTACGAAGCGCTCAAGGCGAAGGGACTGAAACTCGACCTGACCCGGGGCCAGCCAGGCGACGACAACTTCGACCTCTCGAACCCCATGCTCACGATCGTCGACGAGAGGACCCTCGTCACCCCGAGCAAGGTAGCACTGCGCAACTACCCCGGCGGGGTCGCCGGCCTCGCCGAGGCACGAGAGCTCTTCGCTCCCGTGCTGGGGCTCACGGCCAGCGAGACCATCGTGGGCAACAACTCGAGCCTCGCGTTGCTCAGCAACTCACTCATGTGGGCGATGCTCGTCGGAGTCGTGGGAAGCCCGGAACCATGGTGCAGGACGCCGACCAAGTTCCTGGTCACCGTGCCCGGCTACGATCGGCATTTCACCATGCTCGAGCAGCTCGGCATCGAGATGATCCCCATTCGCATGACCGGCGAGGGTCCCGACATGGACGCGGTCGAGCGTACCGTTGCGAACGATCCTTCCGTGCGTGGCATGGTCTTCGTCCCCACCTACAGCAATCCCACCGGCGAGACGGTGTCGGACAACGTCGTGCGGCGCCTCGCGGCCATGCCGACGGCAGCCCCCGATTTCACGATCTTCGCCGACGACGCCTACGTCGTGCACCACCTTGGTGACGAGCCGCCTCGTCCGCTGAACCTCGTGCGCACCTGTGCAGAGGTCGGCAACCCCAACCGAACCTACCTCTACGCCTCGACGTCGAAGATCACCTTCGCGGGTGCCGGGCTCGGATTCCTGGGTTCGAGCACGACCAACATCGCGTACCTCACCAACCTCATGGGGACGCAAACCATCTGCCCGAACAAGATCGAGCAGTACCGACACGTCCTCTTCCTTGGCGGGTACGCAGGCGGGATCCCAGGCATCATGAAGGAGCACGCGCGCATCCTGCGGCCCAAGTTCGAGGCGGTCGACGAGATCCTCGGGCGCGAACTCGGTGGGTCGGGCTTGGCCACCTGGACGCGACCGCAGGGGGGGTACTTCAGCAGCCTCGACACCACGCGCCCGGTGGCCAACCGCGTCGTCATGCTAGCCAAGGAGGCGGGCGTGGCGCTCACCCCCGCGGGAGCGACGTATCCCGGCAACCGGGACCCGAACAACTCCAACATTCGCCTCGCCCCGACCCGCCCGCCGCTCGCCGAGGTGCGCCTGGCGATGGAAGTCGTCGCGGTCTGCATCAAGCTGGCGTCGGAATCCAACTGACAGGCGCCCCATCGACGACGCGCTCACCCGCGGCGACGGATAGAGGTGGCTCCGGCGGGGCCGTCGCCCCCCGTCCGTCCTCGCGCGCCGGCTCCCCCGGCTCGTCGGAGACTGGCGGCAACCCGGGGTCGTGCTCTGGCGACGGCGCATCACCCACTTCCTCGTGGACGGTTGGCGCAGCAGAAATGGTGGCCTCCGCCGCGTCCGTCACCGCGCGGGGAAGGCTCGTCGCTTCCTGCGGCGTGCGCTCCCCGCGACGGGTCGCGAACGACTCGAGCAGCGCGACCAGCGCGGCGAGCGTGAGCATGACGGAGCAGGCTGGGATGTCAGCGTTTCCGATCGCGAGGCACGCCAGAGCCAAGGCCGTCGCCGCGGCCGCCGACCGACCAGGAACGAGCAGGGCCGCGGTCACCAACACGAAGCGCGACACCTCGACGGCGTGGAGCACCGCCAAGGGGACGAGGGGCCGCGGATGCCGCGTGAGCTCCCCGAAGGCACGAGCGACGAAGACCTCGAGCGAGGCGGCGTCGACGAGGGTCCCGCGCGCCCCGACGGTAGTCACGATCCCGGCGACCAACGCGACCGCCACCGCGCCCACCGCCATGGTCTTGGGACGACGCCCTCCAACCCATAACCCCAACACGAGGACGGCAAGCAGTTCGAGCACGAACGAAACCGTGGCGATCGCCTGCGCGCCGAGGAACCAACCGGCGAGCGCCCGCTCGCTGGCACGGATGGCCAGCACTCGCGCAATGGCTTCGACGAAGGCAGATAGACCAGCGATCGCCAGCACGAACCCGGCGGCACGCGAACGGGGCATCGCGATCGCACGGGGCGCCGCGGCCACCGCCATGAGTCCACTGAGGGTGCCCGTCCAGAGCAGCCAGCGCGGCGTGATCGTGGACAGAATAGCGGAAATGGACATGACGATGATGGCCGAGCTCACCGGGAAGGCGGCCACCCGAACCAAGGGCGGGAGCTCTGCGGTGACGAGCGCGCCGAGCGCGAGCCACACCAGGAGGGCCGCCGCCAGCACGACGAAGTGAGCGCTCGTGACGGCCGCGAGCAGGCGGCTGGTCGTGATCCACCCCTCGATCCCCGCCGCCGTCCCGGGCAACGCGGGGGCGACCGCACGGCTCAGCAGCGCCGAGACCACGGCGATCAAGGCGACGGCTCGCATCGCGGCGCCCGGGACGACATGCAGCGCGAAGAGCCCCGGCGGCGTGGTTCCCATGGCCTGGCTCACCCGAACCGGTCCCTGCCGACACGCAGCCCCGTGCCGTGCCGCTGGTCGCGCTCCACATCACCCGGCCGCCGCGGTGGTGGCACGTCCGGCACCGCGGGCTTGGGCTTCGTCTTCAGGATGAAAGGCCGAGCGTTGTAGGTCGAGCACGCGTAGATCGGGTTTCGGTGGAACTCCCAGTGGAAGTAGACGTTGCCGTCCGGGGAGACGATCATCGACGGCGGGCGACCGAACGGGGCGGCCGCCGAAACGGACTCGAGCGCCGCGACGTCGAAAGCGGTCACCCCGCTCGTCTTGGTGACTCCCATGCGTACGAGGCGGCCCTCGTCACGGTCGACCACGATCTCGAGGAACGTGACGAGATCCCAACGGTTCAGGGGGTGGCTCGCGGGCAAGGCATCGAGAGAGACGAGGAACGAGTCGGCGAAGATCGGATGGATCCGGTTGTGGACGTGGTTGAGGTAGCTCGAAAATGGCACCTTTGCCGTGTTGAGCGCGGTCTGGTTGCCGGGCTTCACGGACGCGACATAGTTCTCGATGGAGGCTCGCCAACGGTCGATCCCCAAGGACGACCAGGAGCCGCGGTGCGCGCTCCGCCGTCGCTCCCCGTCCTTCCGCGCTGCGGCCGAGAGCTGATCCGCGCCCACCACCTCGCGGAGGTCGGTTGGGGAGAGATTGAGGTTTACTCCGCTCGCGGTCGTGCCCATCCGGCCGAAGCCGAGGAGGTCCTTGGGCCGTGACGGAGGGGGCAAGCGTCGTGGCCGCGCGCTCTCCGCGGGGCGTGCCGCGCGCTCCACCAGACCGTCCCACGAACCGTCACGAGCTCCCACCACGCCTGGTGTCGCATCCACCGCGTCCACCGCTCGGTGTTCGGGTGAGCCCCGCGCGGGCGCCGGGGCGGGCGGGGGCGAACCTCCCAGCGGTGCTGCCGCACCGGGAGGGACGGCAGGAGGCGGCGGGGGCGGCACCTCGAATTCGAGGGACGCAGGCAATGGAGCGGGCGCTTGGTCCGCCTCGCCCGGCAGGTCCTCGGATTGGGCCACGCGGGACTCGTCCGAGTCGCCGGGCTCCTCCACGGGGCCCAGGTGGGCCTTGCCTGGACTCGGCACCGGGTCGTTTCGGTCCGTCGCGGTGATGGAGGCCTGCGATTCTTCCGCGACGTGGTTCGCCTGGTCGGCGATGAATCTGGCGTTGGGGTTGTCCTCCTGGTCGGGGTCGTCCACGTGTTGTACGACCGCGACGCGCCGATCCATCGGTGGGATCACGAGTTGCTGCGGTGGCGCTGGCTCGTTGGGGTTCTTCGGCTCGGGGGGCTTCGGTTCCTTGGCCAGCTCGTCCGGCAGCTCGTCAGGGAGCTCCGGCGGCTTCGGCTCCGGCAAGAGGGGAGGACGATCGGGTGCTGGGGGCTCGTCTGGCGGCGGCTCGTCTGGATCCGGCGGCGGCGGATCCTCCGGTGGCTCGTCCAAGAGGGCGACCTCGATCTCCTCGGGACCGCGTCTGGCCTCGCGGACGATCTCGCCGACGAAATCTCGTAGGACCTGGTGCGCCTCCAGACGCGTCACCACGCGCTCCGAACCACCATAGCCAACGATGTGCAGGAGGACTGCCGTCGTGATCCAAAGGAAGATCGGGGTCGTCTGCTCGCGCAGCATTGGGGCACCACAAGGCCGACTGGCTCAGTCGATTCGGAGGCTCTGAACCTATCACCCGACCGTCTGGCCAGCAATCCAGGGACCGCCGTCCGGCCATCGCGAGCAGCCCACCCCGGGGCCCGTCCCCGAAGCGACCCGGAATCCCAGGATCGGCGATGGTTCAGGGCGTGCCGCAAGGCAGACGCCCACGCGCCACCGTCAGGCCTTGGCGATGGAGTCCCAATACTCGGCGATCTCCTCCGCCGTCCAGGGCCCAGCGGCCGTCTCCTTGAAGCGACCGGCCGTCTCTTCGACCCGATACACGCTGACGCGACCGCCGGCGATCACCAGGACCTGCCCGGTCCGGTCTCGACAGAGGTCGCTGCCGAGGTAGAGGTAGGCTGGGGCCACATGGTCCGGCGTGAGGTGGTCGAGGTCGACGAGCCGAGGAAGCCCCTCGTTCTGGCGGGTCCGCGCGAGCGGGACCACCACGTTCGCGGTCACACCGTACCGCTGAAGCTCGATCGCTGCGGTCCGAGTGAGCGCGTAGACGCCCGCGTCGGCCACCGCATGGCAGGCCTGACCGATGCTGCCGAAGACGCCAGCGTGGCTCGCGGTGTTGACGATGCGACCGCGGGACTCGATGAGGTTTGGTAGCGCCGCTCGCAGCATGCGGAGAGTTCCCTGGAGCTGTACCTCCAGGACCGCCTGCCAACGGGTCTCGTCGAGGCTCGTGAGCGGGACATCCCCAGCGATCCCGGCAGCGTTCACCAGCACGTCCAAGCGCCCGAAGGTCGTCGAGGCGGCGTCCACGATGGCCGCCGCCCCTGCCGCCGAGGTGACGGACTCTGCCACGGCCAGGGCGCGGCCGCCGCCATCGACGATCTGCTCCGCCACTCGCCTCGCTACCGCGGGTTCGGCGCCGTTGCCGTCCCGGTCGGTGCCGGGGTCGGCGACCACCACCGCCGCACCCTCGGCGGCAAAGAGCCGAGCAACCGCGCGGCCGATGCCGTTGCCAGCGCCGGTGACGATCGCGACCTTGCCGAGGAGATGACCCATGGTGTCGTGGATGGCGGGGATGCCCGAACGCCCTCGCGACCAGGACGTAGCACTGGAGCGCTGCCCTAGGGAAGCACCCGGTTTCCCCATCCGAGCCCCGGTAGAGGCGGCTCACTGAGGATAGATGAGCTCGAGGCTCGAGATCCTGGCCTCGATCTCGCCCGCATCGTCGACCGTGAAGCCGTGGCTCGGCGCGATGGTGAGGAGCAGATCGTTCTCGACGAGCAATGTCCCATCCAAGCCCGCCTCGCGCACGCGATCCCGGACGCGTTCCAGAATGCGACTCGCATCCTCGTGGGGCAGAAGCCCGGCGAGCCGAGCCGCCCGCAGATCGATCGGACGCAGCATCTCCCCCTCCCCGCGCGCCGCCCAGGAATCGCTGCCGTTGAAGTAACCCCGGAGGGTGATGTAATTGTGCTCCGGTTGCAGGATCGGCGTCCCGTCGGGGCCCAGGATCCCCGTGTGGGTCTCGAAGCGTCGCGAATCGGCGGAGGCTTCGACCTTGGGCGTGCCCGTGCGGTAGATGGCGCGCACGAAGACGGTGGGAACCCCCGCCTCCGAGAGGCGCTGCGCGACCGCGAACGCCTCGAAGGGGCTGTTGTACCCGCGCTCCTGTGCAAGGTCGTCGCGGGCGTCACCGTAGCCCAGCGCGGGCACCTCACCGACGCGCGATGTCTTGTGGACGAGGTGGATGTTGTCCTTCGTCCGCACGTAGTAGACCTCGTTCGAGCTCGACAAGAGGACTCGCTGGCTCGTTCGCCAGCGCTCGGGGAGAAAGTAGTCGAAGAGGCGGCCGTTCCGCCCCACCACCCAGAGCATCCCACCCGTGCTCTCCACGTGCCCACACACGTAGGGCACATCGAAGACCTCGCACATCGTGAGGTGGTTCGGGAGATCGGTGGGGACGAATCGTGCTCGCTGGTCATCGAGGTAGGTGTGACGCCGTTCCGCCTTCACCTCGGCCTCCCACGCCGCGGTCCGCAGGAGGAGTTCGTAGTCGACCACCGAGTACGTCCCCTTCTTCACGAGGCAACGGACGTGCCCGAGCTGCCGGCGGCGCGTGCGCGGGCCAGGCTCGCGTCCGAGGGCCGCCAGTTGCTCGATGTCCGACTCCCCGATGATCACATGGACCGGCTTCATGTCGGCGACGGCGAATCCCTTCTGGTCGAGGTCGGCAATCGCCTTCTTCGTCATCCGACCGAGGTGGTGGGCGAGCTCGCCACCATCGACGCCGGCGTGGTCGGTCAGTGCCTTGACGATGTCTTCGCCCTCAATCCACCGATAGATGAGCTTGTACTGCCGCAGGATGTCGATCTCGACCCCCGGATGGCGGGCCTTGATTCGGTTGAACTTGTCGACTGAGCGCCCGCTCTGCCAGAGCTGCATCTTCTGGGGAGGAACGTAGATCGCGAGCGGTTCCTGGGTGTGGATCTGGAGCGCCGACGGGCCATGCTTGCCGAGCCTGAGCTCCATGACCAGCGCGAACTCCTCCCACGGACTGTTGAACTCCGTGTTGATGAATTCGAGCAGGGTCTTGGTATCGAGGGGAACGTCCTCCCCGACCCGGCAATTCTTGACGACGAGGTTGAGCCGCCGACCCTCGACCTCCTTGGTGTGGACCCGGTAGACAGCGCTCGTCCCCTCGAGCCGCTCCCGGTGCGAGAGGAACCAGGCGCGCTCGTACCAGTTCTCGATCTCGAGCAGATCCGCGAAGGGGAGGCCGAACTCCGTCAGATACATGTCGCCGCCGTCGCTCGTGTGGCGGTGGACGTAGGTAACACCCAGCACGCTGACGATGGACTGCGGGCCGAAGGAGGTAGGACGGATGCTCGCGCTCGCCATCGATGCCCTATCCCACGGAGCATAGCCGCGCGACAGCGGACACAACGGGATGAGCAGATCCTGAGGGCACGAATCCCGAGGGCCCCCCCGTGACACCCGTCGCATCGCGGGGGACCCCGGTCTCACATACGGGTGGCGCCCGCAACGGGACGGCCGCGCTCAAGCCGACGGCGAGCACGGCGAGGACCCAGAGGTGCATCGCCGGTCATTATTGCTCTCGCCAACCGGCTCCGCAATCCCGACAGGGCGAGGCCGGCCGACCTCGCTCCGTGTGTCCGTCGTTGCCGCCGACGCGATCGAGGCTCCCGCACCGTCTCCCCCGGGTGACGCCGCCGCCGCCGTTCGGTAGGCTGCCTCCCCCATGCCCGAACGCCGCATCCTGGTCACCAGCGCCCTACCCTATGCCAATGGTCACATCCACCTCGGCCATCTGGTCGAGTACCTGATGACCGACATCTGGGCGCGGTTTCAGCGCCTCGCCGGACATCGAACGGTCTACGTCTGCGCTGACGACACCCATGGCACCGCGATCATGATCCGAGCCCAGCAGGAGGGGCGGTCCGAGGAGGAGGTGATCGCGGAGATGAGCGCGGCCCATCAGCGCGACTTCGCGGATTTCCAGATCGCATTCGACCACTACGGGAGCACCCATTCGGAGTCGAATCGGCGACTGGCCCACGAGATCTGGGCGGCTCACCGCGCGTCGGGGCTCGTCTTCGAGCAGAGCGTCGAGCAGCTCTTCGATCCCGAACGGGGCGTCTTCCTCGCCGATCGGTTCGTGCGCGGCACCTGCCCGCACTGTGGCGCCGAAGGCCAGGCGGGGGACAACTGCTCGAGTTGTGGCCGCACCTACGCGCCCACCGACCTCAAGGATCCGATCAGCACCCTCAGCGGGGCAACGCCAGTGGTGCGATCCGCCCAACACTTGTTCGTGGACCTGGAACGACAACGTCCCTTCCTCGCCGACTGGGTCGCCGATGGTGAGCGGTTGCAGCCCGAAATCGCCAACTACCTACGCGGCTACTTCCTCGAGAAACCCGCCCAAAGTGGAGAGGGACTCGAGCCCCTGCGGCCGTGGGACGTGTCGCGACCGGCCCCCTATTTCGGCTTCGAGATCCCCGACTCGCCGGGCAACTACTTTTACGTCTGGTTCGATGCTCCCATCGGCTACATCGCTGCCACCGCAGACTGGTGCGCGAAGGCCGGCGAGACGTTCGCCGATTGGTGGCGCACGGACTCCGTGGAGATCCACCATTTCATCGGCAAGGACATCACGTACTTCCACACCCTCTTCTGGCCCGCGATGCTGAAGACGGCGGGGTTCACCCTGCCTCGCCGCGTGCAGATCCACGGGTTTTTGACCGTCAATGGCGAGAAGATGAGCAAACGCACGGGTACGTTCGTGCTCGCCCGCACCTACCTCGACCACCTCGATCCGGCCTATCTCCGTTACTATTACGCAAGCAAGCTCGGCCCGCGGGTGGAGGACCTCGACCTCAACCTGGACGAGTTCGCCGACCGAGTGAACTCGCACCTCGTCGGGAAGGTCGTGAACCTCGCGAGCCGCAGCGCCCGCTTCCTCGAGGGTGCAACGCTCGGGATGGCCTACCCCGACGACGAGGGGCTCTTCGCGGCCGCCGCGGAGAAGGGCGCCGAGATCGCTCGCGCCTACGAAAGCTGCGATCTCGCGCGGGCCATGCGCGAGGTGATGGCGCTCGCCGACCGCGCCAACGAGTACGTCGACCGCAAGCAACCCTGGCAGCTGAAGAAGCAGCCGGGTCGCGACGCGGAGCTCATGGACGTCTGCACGGTGGCGCTGAACCTCTTCCGGCAGCTCGTCGTCTATCTGGCGCCGGTGCTGCCCAAGCTCGCGGCCGACGCCGCCGCACTCCTGGGCGAGCCGATCACCGACTGGGCGCAGGCCAGCCAGCCGCTGCTCGGGACACCCGTCGGTAAGTTCCACCACCTCATGCAGCGGGTGGATCCGAAACAGGTGGCCGCGATGATCAGCGCCAGCACCGTGGACTCGGACGCGGCGACTACGCCCGAGGTCTCGAAGGCGACCGACGACGGTCCCGAGACGCTAGCTGCCGAACCGCTCGCGCCAGAGTGCACGATCGACGACTTCACCAAGGTGGACCTCCGCATCGCCCGCGTCGTCGCGGCCGAAGACGTCAAGGAAGCGCAGAAGCTGCTCAAACTCACCGTCAGCCTCGGCGGGGAAACCCGAAGGACCCTCTTCGCTGGGATCAAGGCCGCCTACCGACCCGAGGATCTCGTCGGACGCCTCGTCGTTGTCGTCGCCAATCTCGCGCCGCGCAAGATGAAGTTTGGCACCAGCGAGGGGATGATCTGCGCCGCAGGCCCGGGCGGCACCGAACTGTTCGTGCTCTCCCCGGACCCGGGAGCCAAGCCGGGTCAACGGATCCATTGATCCCAGGGCGTCACCAGGTCCCGAACCGCAGGCGAGCCGCGCGGCTCGCGACGTCAGAGCACATCGACCTGGTACGCGATGCTCTGGAGCCCCGTGCCGCCACGCCAGATCTCGAAGCCCGCCTCGATGCCGAGGAGGTACCAGCTGCTCGTCAGGTAGCCGCGCGCGATGGCATCGTCGAAGAAGTACTTGAGGTCGACCTGGACGGCGCTGATGTCAGTCTCCCGCATGTAGCTCAGGATGGTCCAGGTCCCACCTTCTTCGAGGTAGATCGTCCACCAGGATCCCTCGTACTGGAAGCGATCCTGGGCTCTGCCGATGGGCCACACGCCGTTCGCCGGATCCTCCCGATGGAGCCAAACCATCAATTCCATCCCGCCCGCCGGATCGGTGTTGCCGAGGTCGCCGTTGGTCGGGTGGAGCCAGATATCGTAGGCGACGTTGTACTTGTCGCCAGTCGTCGTCGCGAAACACCAGAGGCTCGGCACGGAGCTTACGGTGGCGAGTTGCCGGCCCATACCATGATCCTGCGTTCGAAACCCCCAGTGCCAGCCCTTGACGATCGAGGGGTAGGCGGCCGGGGCGTCCTCCTGGATATCGTGGGTGGCGGAGGCCACCTGGAAGCCCACGTAGGAACCGAACTCATAGGGTGCGATGCACTGGGTCCCCCCAGCGCGGTTCCAGATATTGTTCTGGAACATGTAGCGGCCGTCCGAGCTCGTCATGGCATCCGTGCTGCCGCAGATGCTGCCAAGCCCGGCCGTCCCCTGAAGGGCGGGGCAGTCTACGGTTGGTTGCGGCGTCCCGCCGGTGCCCGAGCTCCCACCCGAACCTGCCGGGCCGCTCGCCACGATGGGACCGGAGTCACCCGATCCGCCACAGCCAAAGCCAACGGCCACGAGGAGGATCCCCAATGAAGGCCCGAGGGAGTGCCGCCCATACATCGGACCAACTCTAACAGACGCCGGTGCTCGCGGCACATGACGACCCGAGGACCCGTACGGCGAGTTCTCGCTTGCCGCCGCTGCCTACCTCTGATTCCCTGGCCGCTCATCGAGGGAGGAGCCGGCGATGCAACCAACGGGTGGAGGGCAGCAGGGACCATACGCGCCGCAAGGATATCCGGTCGGGCCCGGCGGGGTGCCGCCGGGGTCGCCATACGGCGTGCCGCCGAACGCGTACCCGGCGGCTCCGCCCTCGGGGAAGCAATCGGGCTGCCGCGGCAAGACGCTGCTCGTCGGCGGAGGTCTCGTGGGCCTTGCCCTCCTGGCGTGCGGCACCGTCGGCGTTGGTCTCTTCGCCTGCGGTGGGCTCGCATACCTCCAGGGACTGGCCGGCGCCAAGCAGACCAGCGTGGCTCACGAGCACCTGCCCAGCACCTGCGAGGCTGTGGTGCGCGTGGATGTCAAGAGCTTGCTCGCCGTCTCGGCAGTGAAGGAGCAGGTCCTCCCCGCCTTCGACGAACAGGCGAGGAAGGATCCCGATGCCGGCAAGCTCGCGGCGTTCCTGATGACCGCCCAGCTCGATCCGAAGAAGGATCTCAGGGAGGTCGTCGTGTGCCTCTCGCACCTCGCCGGAAGCCAGCCGGACGTGGTCGCCGTCATCGGGGGCTCGCTCAAGCCGGACGGGGTGATCAGAGCGCTGGAGCTCCACTCCGCCAAAGGCGAGCTGAAGCCTACCCGGGAGGTGGACGGGCTCAAGATCATCGAGTCCGCCGACGAGCCGGTGTTCGTGAGCCAGGCCGAAGACGGCGCGATCCTGATCTCGAATCAGCAGTCGCTGATCCTGCTCGCCGCCAGAACGAGCAAGGCGTTCGAGGCCTACGAAATCCCGCTCTCGGAGCAGGCATCGGGCGTGATCACCGACTCCGCGATGAGGTCGCTCAGCCAGCACATGAAGGAGCAGAACCCGCTCGGCGTTTCCACCGACAGCGTGGGCCGCGCCATCGCCAGCGTCTCGCTCGACACGGGGAAAGTCCTGGCCAAGGTCAGTTTCGGCACCGCCAACGACGCAACCCTGGTCGCGGGTGCAGCCAACGTGCTGCTCGCCCAGAGCCGACGCCGACCGATCCCGAACGAAATGGCCAACGAAGCTCTCCAATCGCTCTCGCTGAGGGCGGAGGGGAAGGATCTCGTCGGCGAGCTGGTCATCCCAAGAACGGCGATCGACGAGGGCGCGAAGGCCTTCGCGAACCAGATCCGAAAGGCCGACAAGAAGCTCTGATCGCGGGCCGCAGCGCTCCCCGGCCTCGCTCCGGCGCGAAGCCTCTTGCCGACGACCTCCCGCGCGAACCGAAGCCGTTCGCGCGAACCTTCCGTCCGGCGAGGGCCGCGATCAAGTCGATTGCTGCGGAGGATCAACGATCTAGAGCAGCAATCAGGTCGATCGGTGCGTCAAATCAACGACCCCTAGAGCAGCAATCAGGTTGATTGCTGCGTCAAATCGGTCCCGGTAGGGACGGCCCTTTCGGGCCGCCCCCCGCGTGAGCCAGAAGCTGCGCTCGCCGTGCCGCTACTGGATCTCCGCAGCGCCGCGTCGAGCATTCAGCCGGCTCGTCCTGGTGGAGTCTTGAACCCTCATTCCCGTGAGGGTCTGTTGGAGGCGGGCGC
Organism: Polyangiaceae bacterium; assembly: GCA_016933275.1. Taxonomy (GTDB): domain Bacteria; phylum Myxococcota_A; class Polyangia; order Polyangiales; family Polyangiaceae; genus JAFGBI01. The sequence goes on from JAFGBI010000209.1 coordinate 16,810, forward strand.
AACCCCTCCCGACATCGCGGCGCCACGCGGCGGTGGCGCCGCGGCTGCGCGTGGGGCCCCCCCCCTTTCCGCTCCCCGAAGATGCTCAACTCGAGATTGATGAGTGCTTCGCCTCATCGACGCTGACCCGGCGGAGCCGCACGTGCTTGCTGGTCGAGGTACGCGGCGACCCAGACGAGCGGGGCGTTCCAGTTGATGGTGACCTCGTTGACGCTCCAGGCGTCGATGTCATCGAGGTAGCACTTCATCGGGCGGCAGCCCAGGAGGCCGGCGTCCCGCACGGTCGGATCCTGGAGCGAGGAGTTCGGTCCGCCGGAGACGGCACCCGGGGGCGCCGGGGGGTTCTGGGGGTTGACGACGTGGGACCAGAAGCGATGGTGCGGCGTCTTCAGCGAGCGGGTCCCGTAGCCGCTCACGTAGCTCATCCCCATCGGGTTGTTCCCGAGGATGTAGTTCATCGCATCGATCATCCCGTCCACGTACCGGCGATCCGGACCCAGGTCGTTGGCCACTCCGAGCAGCAGAGCGTTGTTGAGGATGAACGAGTTCGATCCCCAGGGAAACTTGCCGTCGAACGACTCGAAGGGGATCCGATAGCCCTGCCGATCGCGGAAGGCGAGGTACTTCTCGGCCAGACGCCGAATCTCGGCCCGGTCCTTCCGAAGCTCTCCCTCCCCAAGCGGGTTCGGTACGATGGCGAGCGAGATGGTCCCGAGCGCGGCCACGCTCTGCCAGGTCATGGGCGTCTTGTCGTCCTCGCTGCCCGGGCTGCTCCCCGCCCCGACGTGGTGGTGGAAGGGGCTCTTCGCCATCGCATCCCCATACTCGGTCTTGCCCGTAGTGATGTATAGCTCCGCGACGGCCCAATAAAATTCGTCCTCGACGCGTGCGTCGCTGTAAGAGCCGCCACCGATGCTGTCGCTGTCGGGAGCGAGCACCCTCGGATTGGCCCTGGCCGCCACGTAGGCGCGCTCGGCCGCCGTCAGGCAGCGCTCGGCGAACGCGGCATCGAGGCCCTTCCAGATCCGCGCGGCCTGGGCTGCCGCCGCCGCGAGGTTGAGCGTCGCCGCGGTGCTGACGGGGCGGAGGAAGCGCTTCATCTTGATCTCCGCCGTGTCGGTCGGCGGCCGTTGCCCGATCGCGGTCCACGTCTCGTCGTGGACCTTGTGATGCACCATCCCCTCGTGGGTCTTTCCCTCGGGCACCTGCATCCGTAGCATCCACTCGACCTCCCATCGGGCCTCGTCCAGGAGATCCGGAAACTGATTGCCACCCTCCGGGATGCCGAGCTCGCCGTCGCCGAACCGCTCGAGCTCCGGAGCGGCACGGTGCGCCATTCGCTCGTAGAGGTTCTGGAGCGTCCACACCGAAATCCCGGCGTTCACCACGTATTTTCCGTGATCGCCGGCGTCGTACCAGCCCCCGGAGACATCGAGGGTGTGATCGCAACCCGCCGCGGCCGCGCAGGCGACCGCCCTGTCGCTGAGATGGCCGGCGGGGCGGGTCCATTGCGACGACCCGGCATAGGGCATCTCGATCGCGATGCCACTTCGGTTGTGATAGAAGTACTTGAAAGCATCGCGCGCGAGCGCCTCGTACACATTGGGCGACACGGCGAAGGCGGTAGATGTCTCGCTGCCAACCCGCAACCGCAGCGAGTCCCCGACGGTCCGATAGCTCGAGAAGTCGATCTGGTGCAGTCGCTCACCCGAGTCCCGGTCGTCACCGAAGGGCTTCGTGTTCCCACTCGCCAGCACCTTTCCACTCGCATCCTCGAGCTGCCAGACGGCCGACGCGCGGTCCGCGTTGGCCATGGTTGCGAGCTTCGCGAACTGGGGGAGATACCCGACCTGATTCGAGCGGAGGGGCGGCACCGGTGCCGGCTCCTTCGGTGCGCCGAGCAGGACGGCGCCGGAAGTGACCCCGGACTGCGGCGGAGCCGCAGGCGGTGGGGTGGGGCCCCCACAAGCGATGGCCAGCCCCGCCACCCATGCGGCCCCTGCCTGCGGCGCGCCTCCCGATCGGGTGGTTCCGCCCCTGGGCCCTTCACAGCCCTTCGTCGTCGTCCGTCGCGTCGTCATCGAGTCCTTCCGCTTTCTCCGCCCCGAGAGCGGCAATCAGGTTGATTGCTGCGTAATATCAACAACCTAAAGCACCGAACCGGTAGCAGATCTTGCCCGAGCCGCCGTTGGAAACGTGCCCTCGCTGGGCATCGGTACGTTTCCAGCGCCGCCGTGGCTGTTGGCAACCCGATCGGTGTTCGAGGCGGGGAGCCGAACATGGCGCCCATCCAACCCTGGTTCCTCCCGATCCTGCCTATTTCCTCTCATCCGTGCGCGCGCCCTGGCGCGCCGGAATGGCGATCGCCACCCTTCAAGGACGAGATATGCTTCGCACGGCCGACCCGGAACCACGGAAGGTTACCACCTTGGCAGGATCTCGAGAGCGCCGACGTGTCGACTGGCCCTTGGTGGTCGGGCCGAAGCTCCGAAACCCGATGGTGTCGAGTCGTCCGGCCGGGGTCGTCAGCGTGCTCGGCGCGGCCGACGAGCTCGTGAGCTATCGCGACATGGACACGATCCTGCGGCGTGCCATCGAGCTCACACGAGACCGCATCGGGCTCGAACGGGTGGCAATCTTCCTCGAGGACCCGACCGGCAAGCTCCTCTGCGGCACCTGGGGGACCGGGATCGCGGGAGAGACCACGGACGAGCGCCACATCTTCTTTGACCGCGGCGGAAACCACCAGGAGGCGCACGCGCGCTCTCTCGCCGGCCTCGGACGGTGGCTGGTCCTCGAGGACGCCCCTCTCACCACCCAGCTCGACAACGAGACGCGCGTGATCGGCTATGGCTGGATCGCGCTCACGCCGATCCGCTCGGCGCGCGGGGCGCTCGGCCTCATGTTCAACGACACGGCCCTGTCAGGAGCGCCGCTCGAGGAGGCGAAGCAGATGCAGGCCGCGGTCTTCTGCTCGCTGCTCGGCAACATCGTCGATCTCCGACGTCAAGACGCCGAGTCGGTCCCCTGGAAGCCACTGCTCGCCACCCTCCCGAGCTTCGCTCATGACTCTCCGAACGGGCTCGCCGTGGCCGTGGTGCAGGCGCTCCACGACGACGTAACGCTCGACGGGGCCGCGCTCGCACGGAAGGTCGCGGTGAGCGCAGGCAAACTCGCCCGCGACTTCAAGGCCGAGATGGGAGTGTCGTTGGTCGAGTACCGCAACCGGCTGCGGCTGGAGCGGTTCCTATCCCTCGTGGACCGGGGCGGGGGCAACCTCCTCGAGGCCGCGCTCGACGCAGGATTCGGCAGCTATGCCCAGTTCCATCGCGTCTTCCGGTCGATGCTTGGGACCACCCCGCGGGAGTACTTGACCGGGCGTCGTTGAAGACCACGACGGGCCCCGGGATCGAGCTCTGACCGGCGCGTCTCCCGGTGTCACCTGGGCCCCTTCCGTCGGGACCGCGCCAGCGATCCTCCTCGACTGCGACGTCGAACCCGACACGCGTCCCGGTGATCCGTGTCGGAGGGCACGGATCGAAGCCGAGAACGAAGGTCGTCGCCGCGGCGGTACCTGGCATGTCCGTTGCTGACGACCCGCATCGAGAAGGCGATGCCATCGCAGCGCGGCAAACGCGATCGATCCCGAGGAACGTGTCCCATTGCCTTCGTCCTCTCGAAAGGATCAACGCATGGCGCAGGAGAGCAATCGAGGATTCGCGGTTCGAGATCTCGACCCGAGACCGTCCGCCAACGGGGTCGTCAGGGGCGAGGGGATCACGGCGGCCAACCAAACGGGCGCCACAGCGACCACACGGGGCTCGGCAACCAGGTGACGCGAAGCGGATGGCCGGGCGTCCTGGGCCCGAAGAAGGGGGCCCCCTCCCCCAGGCCCAAGGAACAAAGCACAATGATTTCTATTGGATGCCGGATGGTTCGGACCATGGTTCCCTCCGTCACCCGGGACGCGACACCACTGGTCTCCCGCCCAGCTCGGGTTGAGCTAGGCTCGGTCCGTCATGGAACCTGGAGTGGCCGGGATCGGGATCGAGAGTCGGTGGCGAAGCTCGCCAGCCTCTCCGAGGAGCCCGTTGCAGGGCTCGCGACGACGGTACTCGGGGTGGGGCTCGTGACAGGCGTGGGCCCCAACACCACCCTCGTCGAAGAGAGCCAGGAGACACCAGCGCTCGCACGGCAGCTCTTCTTGTGTGCGGTTCATCCGCCGTCCGTGACAGGCTTCCCTCCGACCCGGCTGACGGAGCGCACCGTGCTCGTCATCGGGCGAGACGTCGGTGAGCTCGGCCTGCGCATCGATGACCCCAAGCTGTCTCGCCGCCATTTCCAGGTAGCCTGGGACAGTCGGCAGGGCGCGCCGCGGATCACCGACGCCGATAGCTCGAACGGGACCTACCTCAACGGGCGCCGGGTGGCGACGAGCATCCTCAGCCCTGGCGATGTGATCCGCGCCGGCGGGACCCTGTTCGTGGTCGATGACGTGACGCGCCGGCCGACGCTCCTCTCTCACGTCGACCGCGCTGCCGCCTCGCTCCTGACCGTGCTTCTGGTGGGCGAAACCGGCACTGGCAAGGAGGTCGTGGCCCGCCGTCTCCACCAAGAGAGCCGCCGCCCCGGTCCCTTCGTGCCGGTGAACTGCGGCGGTATCCCCCGGGATCTGCTCGCCTCCGAGTTCTTTGGCCATACCAAGGGCGCCTTCTCGGGCGCAGGCGCGGCACGGCCCGGACTCTTCCTGGCGGCACGCGAGGGCACGCTGTTCCTCGACGAGGTCGGCGAGCTCACTCCGGAACTACAACCGACGCTGCTCCGCGCGCTCCAGGAGAGGAGGGTGCGTCCGGTCGGCGCCGAACGCGAGATCGAAGTCGATGTGCGTCTCATCGCCGCGACCAACCGCCCGCGCGCGGAGCTGGCAGAGGGCGAGGGGTTCCGCCCGGATCTCTATGCGCGACTGGCGCAGGTCGTCATCATTCTCCCCCCCCTCCGCGAGCGACGGCTCGAGGTGCTCCCGCTCGCCCACGAGCTCGCGACGGACGCTGGCGGCCAGCTGGACATCACCGCGAACGCCGCCGAGGCGCTCTTGCTCTGGCCGTGGCCCCACAACGTGCGCGAGCTCAAATCGCTGATGGATGCGCATGTGGTGATGCACCCGCGGGGCACGTCGTTGTCGCTCAAGGCGCTCCACGAGCTGCGCCCCGAGCTCGGGGAAGCCATGCGGGACCGGAATCGCAACGCCACTTCGCCTCCGACGGCTGGTGAGGCGGCACTGAAGAACCCGCTGGCAGACCGCCAGCGGCTGGAACAGCTGCTCGCCCGCCACGGGGGCAACATCCGTGCGGTCGCCGACGAGCTCGGCGCCCACCGCACCCAGGTGTACCGCTGGCTCGAACGCTTCGGGATCGATCGCGGCCGCCGCTGAACCGCGGGAAACCGGTCGTGACCCCCGGGTCGGTTCGGGGAGCGCGCATTCGACTGGCAAATCCTGGCGCTTCCCACTAAGAACACGCGACCGTCGAAAGGCCGTCGTAGCCGGCAGGGATGGACAGCGGCACCTTCCGTTGCGTCACCTTGTCGGGGTTCGAATGGTCTTCCACGGTCTGGCCGCGGGGTGGCCGACCCGTGACCCCGGCTCGCGCTAACCCCTCAGGATCCCTAGAGAATGCTAAGCTCCCTCGTCCTCGTCAAGCAGGTGCCCGATACGGCGAATATCTCCGGCAAGGTGATGAACGACGACGGCACCGTGAACCGGGCGAAGCTCCCGGCCGTGTTCAACGCGGAGGACCGCGTCGCACTCGAGCTCGCGCTCCGCCTCCGCGACCGGTACGGCGGCAAGGTCACCGCGATCACGATGGGACCGCCCCGCGCCTCCGACGTGCTCCGCGAGTGTCTCTACATGGGCGCAGACGAGGTCTGCCTGATCACCGATCGCAAGTTCGCGGGCGCGGACACCCTCGCCACCTCGTACGTCCTGGGCCGCGCGGTGCGCAAGCTCGGGACCTTCGACTTCATCCTCGGGGGTCGCCAGGCCATCGACGGGGACACGGCGCAGGTGGGACCGCAGACCGCAGAGAAGCTCGGCCTCCCGCAGGTCACCTACGCGGAGGAGATCCGTGACGTGTCCGATGGCTACGCCACCATCAAGCGCAAGATCGACGGCGGCTACGAGGTGCTCCGCGCCCGCCTGCCCGTCCTGGTCACCGTGATCGGGGAAGCTGCCGTGCCTCGCCCGTACAGCGCGAAGCGCGTCATGCAGTACAAGAATGCCCGCACGCTGATCGAGCTCGAGAAGCTCGCGGACGACAACTCGCTGCTCTACAGCGATCGCCTGGTCCACGAGGCCAAGGCCAAGAACCTCTTCATCCAGACCTTCACCATGGACGACGTCGACGTCGAGCCGGAGCGCTGCGGAATCAAGGGTTCCCCGACCAAGGTGCACAAGATCGAGTCCGTGGTGCTCGCCGGCGGCGACCACGCCCGGATCGAGCCCACCAAGGAAGGCCTCGGCAAACTGATCGACGCGCTGGCGCGCGACCACCTCTTCGGGTGACCGATACCCAGGCACACCGAACACCGGCGAGAACTTACGATGAACGACATGGTTTCGAAGGACGTCTGGGTCTTCGTCGAACAGCGCGACGGGAAGGCCGCCGAAGTGAGCCTGGAGCTCCTCTGCAAGGGCCGGAAGCTCGCGGATACGCTGGGCGGCGAGCTCAAGGCCGTGGTCATCGCGGCCAACGCGCTCGAGCTCGCGGAGAGAACGTTCCACTACGGCGCAGACGAGGCGCTGGTCGTCGCGCACCCCTCGCTCGCGCACTTCCGGACGATGCCGTACAGCCGAGTGCTGACGGAGCTCGTCAGGGAAGCGCAACCGCGGATTGTGCTCTTCGGCGCCACCGTCATTGGCCGGGACATCGCCCCACGTATCGCCTCGGCGACGGGGAGCGGGCTCACCGCGGACTGCACGGACCTGCAGATCGCGGACGTCAACTACCTGAAACAAGAACACCATCGGCTCCTCCTCCAAATCCGACCCGCCTTCGGTGGCAACATCATCGCCACCATCATCACGCCGGATACGAGAGTGCAGATGGCGACGGTGCGCGAGGGCGTGATGGAGCTTTTCCCGCTCCAGACGCCGAAGCCGTCACGAATCCAGCAGATCCCGTTCGAGCCTCTTCCGCTCGACGAGCTGGTCGAGATCATCGAGCGCCACCGGGAGGAGAGCCGGGTCAACCTGAAGGGCGCGAACATCATCGTGTCGGGAGGCTACGGCATGGGTTCCGCCGAGAATTTCCGGCTCATCCACGAGCTCGCGCACGTCCTCGGCGGCGAGGTCGCGGGCAGCCGCGCCGCGGTGGACGCCGGCTTTCTCCCCCGGGAACGTCAGGTAGGACAGACCGGGACCACGGTCCGCCCCAAACTCTACATCGCCTGCGGCATCTCTGGTGCGATCCAGCATCGCGCGGGCATGCAGGAGTCCAACAAGATCGTCGCCATCAACTCCGATCCCGATGCGCCGATCTTCGAAATCGCCCACTACGGGGTCTTCGGGGACGCGATCGAGGTCATCCCGAAGCTCATCGAGGTCTACAAGCAGCGGCTCAAGTAGGCCCCCGCCCGAGGTCGCATAATGCCGAACTTCTTCACGGACAACGTCGACATCCAGTTTCACTTCCAGCACCTCGACCTGCGCGAGGTCTGTGAGCTCATCGAGAACGGGTATGCCTACGCGGCCGACTTCCCCTACGCACCGACGGACTACGATGACGCCAAAGAGAACTACCGCCGCGTCCTCGAGATCGTGGGTGATATCGCCGCCAACTACATCGAGCCACGCGCCGCAGGCGTCGACGAGGAGGGGGCCCACCTCGAGAACGGCAAGGTCACCTATGCCAAGGGGACCCAGGAGAACCTGGCGCAGCTCGCCAAGGCCGATTTGATGGGGATGATCCTCCCGTACAAGTACGGGGGCCTCAACATCCCGTTCTCGGTCTACTGCGTCGCAGTGGAGATCGCGTCGCGCGCCGACGCCTCACTGATGAACCTCTTCGGCCTGCAGGACATCGGCGACTGCGTCTGCAAGTTCGGCGACGACGACCAGCGTGCCGAGTTCATCCCTGGGTTCGCGAGCGGCAGGTACACCGGCGCCATGGTCCTCACCGAGCCGGATGCAGGGAGCGATCTCCAGGCCGTGAAGCTGCAAGCGGTCCAGAACCCCAAGGGCGGCTGGAACCTCCGGGGCTGCAAGCGCTTCATCACCAACGGGAACGGTGAGGTTCTGGTCGTACTCGGGCGCTCGGAGGCGGGCACCAAGGACGCGCGCGGCCTGTCGATGTTCGTGTGCCACCGCGACGAGACCGTGATCGTGCGCCGCATCGAGCACAAGCTCGGGATCCACGGCTCACCGACCTGCGAGCTCCAATTCAACGACACCCCTGCGCAGCTCATCGGAAAACGGAAGCTCGGGCTCATCAAGTACACGCTCGATCTGATGAACCGCGCCCGCATGGGCGTGTCCGCGCAAGCGCTCGGGATCTCCCAGGCAGCGTACGAAGAGGCGCTCAAGTATGCGCGCGAGCGCGAGCAGTTCGGGAGGACCATCATCAACATCCCGGCGGTCGCCAACATGCTGATCGAGATGCGTGTCCTCCTCGAAGCAGGGCGGGCGCTCCTCTACCGGGCAGCCTACATGGTCGATCTCAAGGAACGCATGGAGAACCGGGTCGAGGCCCTGAAGGCGGAAGGCAAGAGCACCGCCGAGCTCGGCAACCGGCTGAAGGAGGTGGTGAAGGTCGCCGGCTTCCTCACCCCGGTGTGCAAGTACTTCCTCACCGAGGGCGCCAACAAGATCGCCTACGATGCCCTCCAGGTGCACGGCGGTACCGGCTACATGCGCGAGTTCAAGGTCGAGCGCCTGGTCCGCGACGCCCGCATCACGAACATCTACGAGGGCACGTCGCAGCTCCAGATCGTAGCCGCCATCGGCGGCGCGGTGACCGACGTGATGGCCGAATTCTTCGCCGAGAAGGAGGCGAAGACCTACCAGGGCGGGCTCGCCAGCCTCGCCGAGCAGCTCAAGGGGATCCGCGAACTCTACAAGGAGTGCGCGCAGACGGTCAGCGAACGGCGCGACAGCTCGTTCCACGACGTCGCCGCCAGAGCGCTGGTCGAGCTCTACTCCGCCGCCTTGATCGGCTACCACCTCCTCGACGACGCCGAGCGCGACGACCGCAAGGTCTTCATCGCCAACCGGTACATCCTGAACGCCGTCGCGGAGTCGCAGAGGAACGCTGCGCTGATCAAGCACGCCGTCTTCAGCGACATCCTGCACGCGCAGAAGATCCTGGTTTAGGCCGGCCGCCGCCCGCGACGGCGCCAAGGCTCCGTCTTGTCGGACGAGCGCCCGGGTACCGGTGTACGATGGTGTTCGTGCCCGCCCGTACCCCGCTGGTCTCGAGGCGGTCGATGGCAGGAGAACCCGCGTCTGCCCGGTAGCGGGGCTGCCGCCGGTGTCGCCGCCGTGGTGGCGATGCGTACCCTCGTCGCTGGCCGCAGCAACCCCCCCGTGGAGGTCCGCGACGTACCCCGGCGGCTACGGCATCGAGGAGTGCGCGAACGCAAAGACCGTATCCGTGAGTACGTTCCCCCGCTGCTAGTTGAATGACTGGCCGGCGACCGCTTGCTGCTGGCGTGCCTGCTCCTGCATGAGGATCGTGGCCATGCCCGCGGTCGTGGCGACGGCCGTCCGGCCCGAGGTCGCCGGCAGACAGACGCAGCCAACGCTGTTTGCCATGATCGCGACCGCGCGGAGGGTCATCCCGATGCGGTCGCACTGCTTGGCACAGGTCGCAGCGGCACCCGGTGGGATCCGGATCTGCGACCCGACCGGCGCCATGCACCCGATCGCGACCCATCCGATGCCCAGCCACACCAGGGGGACGGCTCGGTTCATTCAAGGATGATCCCCCAATTTTTCCCGCTTGCCAACCGATCTACCCCGCCGAGTGATCCGCGCGCTCGCCAGGCGAGGGGCGCCCACCCAGCAGACTGGGGAGGTCCGCGGCGTCCCGAGTGCGGGCGATCGCCAGTGGATCCTCGCCGGCTCGCCAGCGTCGCTCCGTCTCGGGGTCGGCCAACGCGAACGCCAGCGCAGCGTGGAGCTCGTACAGATGGGGACCGAAGCCGGCGACGGCAAGGCCCTCTAGAAAGCCCAGCACGAGCGCGGAGACGTGCCAGTCTAGCGCGAGATCGTAGGGAACGCGATGGTCCACGTCGGGCCTCGCGTGGACTGCGAGGCACACGCCAGCGTCCATCGAATGGGCGCGACGGCACATCACTGGACGCTTGGGATAGGCGGAGCATTCGCCCCGGTCGTCGAGCAGCGCACAAGCGATCTGCAGCAGGTGGTGGGAACGTCCGTCGAGCCCGCGGAGACGAGCCGCCCTGTCCCCAATGCGCGGAAGGACATCGTCGCGGCCCGTGAGCGCACGAGCGAGCCAGAAGACCTCGGGTGCGGTCACCTCGACCCGCTGGTGGCAGCAGTAGGAGCAACCCCTGGAGCAGGCGGGCTTCGGTCGGTCGGCAAGCTCGACCGTCAGGAGCCGCTCGGTCAACGCATCCACACCGCGGGCCACGTGGTCCACGACCACCAGCGGATCGATCCCGCGAAGGAGCGCGGCGGCCACTTGAGCCCGCGTCTCGGGGCGCGGGCCAGCATCCTCGCCCCCATAGATGGGCGGCGGGGGCGGAGCCGGGCAACCGGAAGCAACGGGCACCGCGCCACGGTAGCCGGTCGGCAGGGCGCGAACCAGCCTGGGGACGGCGGACGCGACCCCATGAAGGACCCGACCGAACCCAGGCCCCGCGCCGCCCGTGCTCGGGCCGCTCACCCAGGGTAACGTCTGGCCTCGAGCGAGGACCGAAGTATGCGGAGCCCATGCGGGGCTGCTCCCCTGGATTGGCGCGGAGCTGGGCTGTTCGCGGGCGCGGGTGCGCTCGGGCTCGGGACCCAGATCCACCTGTTGCGGGAGTACATGGTCGCGCTCGGAGGCGACGAGGCCGCGGTCGGCTTCGGCCTGGCCGCATGGCTGCTCGGGATAACGCTCGGAGCCGCCGTCCTCCGATTGCTGACGCGACCGAGCCCGGAAACGCTCGCAGGGATCACGCTCGGGCTCCTCGCGGTGGCAGGATGGCCGGCCTTGCTCGGCGCGCGGCTGGGACGGAGCGTGCTCGGCGTACCCGCAGGCGAGCTCATTTCGCTCGGGCCCGCGTTGCTCCTGGCTCTCGCGGTCTTCCTCCTGCCGGGGGCGCTCGTGGGAGGCTCGTTCGTGACTCTCGCAGCAGCGACCGCGCGCCGAGGCGTTGGCGCCAAGCCGGCGATCGGCACGCTCTACGTCGTCGAATCGCTGGGGTCGCTCGCCGCGGGCCTCTGGGTCTCGCTCGTATCGATCCCGTTGGGCGCGCCGCTCGCGGGCTTCGCCTGGCTCTCGGCAGGGGCGCTCGCGCTCTGTCTGCCGGCGACCCAGAGCGGCCTCGTCCGCGGGCGCAGGGCGTTTCCAGCGCTGCTCGCCGCAGCGTTGGTTGCCGCCCTGGTCCCCACCACCTCGCAGCTCGAGGAGCTCACCCAGCAGATGCGTTTCGAGTCGATCGTGACCGGCCTGCCGCTGCTCGAGTGGAACGAGACACCGTACCAGGCAGTCGCGATCGGAGGCGGCGACGTCCGCGTGCTCTACGAGAACAGCGAGTACGTCGCCACCTTCCCGGATCCGGAGGAGAACGAGGCGCTCGCCCACCAGCTGATGGTGCTCGCCGAGACGCCCCGCCGGGTGCTCGCGTTGGGCGGCATCGAGACCGGACTCCTGCGGTTCTGCCTCCTCCATGCTCCGGAAAGGATCGATCTTACGATCCTCGACCGACGGGCGTTCGAGGTCGTCCGGCGGCACCTCGGTCCGGCGGATGGGGGTGCGCTCGCGGATCCACGGGTGCACGTTCATTTCGAGGATCCGCGGCGGTTCCTGGCCCGATCTCGCGAATCGTACGACCTGGTGCTGCTCCTCCAGCCCGATCCGGCGACGCTCCTCCTCGCCCGTACGGCCACCCTCGAGTTCGGTCGTCTCGTCTTCGCACACCTCGCTCCCCGAGGAGTCTACGTGACGACCTTCTCGGCAGGGGCGAACACCCAGACCGGAGCCACCGGGCGGCTCGGCGCTTCCCTCTATCGCACGCTCGACGAGGTCTTTCCGGTCCTGCGTGCCGCCCCCGGGACACCCGGGTTGTTCGTCGCCGGCCGAGTCCCCGATGCGGTGACGCTCGACCCGGAGCGTCTGGCGTGGCGCTACCGGTCCCGAGGCATCGAATCGGAGGTGTTCGTTCCGGAGCTGCTCCCCGTGGCATACCCGCCGGAACGAGTCGCCACCCTCGAACGCGCGCTGAGATCCGATGCGCAGACGTTCGAGCCGTCACGTGACGATCGACCGCTCTCGTTCCTCCATGCGCTCACATTACGGCAGAGGGTCGCCGATAGCGCCTGGGCCACGCTGCTCACCTGGGGCGAGGCCCACCCCGTTTGGATCGGCCTCGCGAGCCTCGCGCCGAGCCTGGTCTTCTGCCTGCTGGTGGGGCGCCGTCGGCGCTCCCTGGGTGGCGCGGCGGCCGTGCACGCCACCCTGGTGACCGGCACCTCGGGGATGGCCGTTGGCCTGATGCTGTTCTTCTCGTTTCAAACGCGCGTGGGCGCGCTCTACTCCGAGTTGGGAATGCTCGCGGGCACCTTCATGCTGGGCCTGGCCGTTGGGGGAGTGTGGGCGGCTCGCGGCGGCTCCCTCATCATGGCGGAGCTCGCCTCCACCGCGAGCGCGCTCGCGGTCGGGCTCACGTTCTCGCTCCTCGACCGGTTCGCGCCATCCGGCGCCTGGCTTGGTGTGCTGCACTGGCTGCTGCTCCTCCTCGCTGGAGCGGGCACCGGGGCGGTCTTCCCGGCGGCAGCCGCGACCCTCCTCGCGGCAGGAGGCAACACGCGGAGCGCCGCCAGCTCGATCGAGCTCGCCGATCACGCGGGTGCCGCGCTGGGCGCGCTCTTCACCCCGGCCCTCTTCGTCCCCGTGCTCGGGCTCGGGCGCAGCACTCTGCTGCTGACGGTCCTGCTCGGCCTGGGGTCGCTCGCCGTTCTCCTGGGACGCCACGCGCGGCCCGCCCCGGGCTCGAGCAAGCGGAGGGTGCCGAAGACGGTGGCGAGTCGACCCTAACAGACGTCCCGGTGATGTTGGTCCGTGAACGCCTCCCGAACCTCGAAGGCAGGCGCGTCGCTCACGACGAAGCCTCGATGCGCGCATGGCGCGAGGATCCGACCGTCACGACGCGGGCGAGAGCCTCGAGGGCCGACCCTGCGGAGACATGGTGAGCGGCTGGGTCGATTTCGTGCTCGACCCAACCAGGATGCTGGTAGGCGGACCCGCGGGCGACCCCACGTGCCTGGGCCCGGGCGATCGCGCCCTCGTCATCAACCTCCAGGGGAGCACGGCCGACACGACCAACATGGGCAACTGGGAGATCCTCGAGGTCTCGGAGAACGCCGGGGGCCTCATCTCCTCCAGCGAGCCCAAGGCAAACCTCTATGGCGAGGGCTACATCGACGGCAACATCGGCCCGTACCCGAACATGCAGCGGGTCGTGCTGATGCGCGTTCCCACCTACACGGCGCTCGAGGTGCCCCCGAACACTGGCCTCACCGCCCAGGCATGGGACGGCTCCTCGGGCGGCGTCTTCGCGATGAACCTCCAGCGCACCACCGCGCTCGAGGGCACCATCGACATGACCGGGAAGGGGTTCCGCGGTGGAATGTGGAGTGATGGGGCCCGCGGCCTCCAAGCCCCACCCAGCGTTCGCGGGGTGGGTGAAGGCGTCGGTGCTGCTGTAGACCCGATCGGTGGTCTATGGCCGGCTGATGTTCAGCCTGAAGGGCCCCGAACTCACGCTCCACCCATCCACGACGATGCCCACGACGTCACCGGTGACGAACGTCCCCGTGACCCGCGAATCGAGGCCGCTGTAGTCGTCGTTGCACTGGATCACGTGCTCGCTCGTGCAGCCTCCGTCGAGGATGTAGATGAGGGTGTCGTAGTCCGAGCCGAACGTGTCGAAGGCGTAGGTGCCGCTGATGGGCACCGTGTAATGGAAGGTGAGGTCGTTGGCCGAGCCGCCGCCGCAGGTGCCCTGGTGGTCGTTGCCGGCGCTGGCAGTGTTCCCGTAGACAGTGAGGGGAACGACGCTGGCGAGCTGCGAGTCGCAGGATTCGCAGTAGCCGCAACCGAAATCGGTGACCATGTCCACGCAGGAATCGTCCCAGACGTTGCTGCAGCAGTAGCTGTCCACTGCGCAGACACACGCCTGGACGTTCGCGTCGATGCACCCAGCACTGCCGTGGGGGTAGCAGCAGTCTCCACGGCCGACCATGGTGACGTTGAGGACGTAGTTCCCGTTGCCGCTCCACCCGTCGACCACCACCGCCACGGTCTGCCCCGCCCGGAGCGTGGCGTGGATCTCCGATTGCACCCTGCCGTTCGCATCGTCGTTGCAGGCGAGGACCGGGCCGTCGCAGCCGCCATCCAGGAGATAGAGCACGGTATCGTAGTCGGAGCCTGCCGTGTCGAAGACGTACTCACCCGACGCGGATGCGGTAAAGAAGTACGAGACCTCCTGGGCCGAGGCACCGCCGCAGTACGCCGAGAGTTCGTTGCCAGCTCCGAAGGTGCTACCGCTGACCGACTGGGGCACCAGGCTGGAAAGCGTGGCGTCGCAGCTCATGCCGCAGTCCCCACAACGGAGGCTTTCCACCTCGAGGACGCAGGCATCATCCCACTCGACCTCGCAGCAGTATGCATCGCTCGCACAGACGCAGTCCGCGACCCAATCGTCACTGCAACCGCGGAAGGTGCTGGCCACGCAACAGTCGCCGGCTCCGCCGATCCCTCCGGTACCGCCGGTTGGGACACCACCGGTGCCGGCACCGCCGGTGATGACCCCACCACTACCGGCACCACCAGTCGGGCGTCCGCCGGTCGGGACACCACCGGTGCCACCGTCGGGCTGACCGCCGATGCCACCCGTTGGCCTTCCGCCGGTGCCGCCCGTCCCACCCGTCCCCCCGCCGCTCCCGCGGACGTTCAACGTGTATCTGCCTTCGTCCGTCCCCCAGCCGTCCACGACGACACCCACGACCTGACCGACCGCGAGCCGCACGGAAACCTCCGACGCCATCCCGACCAGGTCGTCGTTGCACGCCAGAGTCGGGCCGCTACAACCTCCGTCGATCACATAAAGTAGGGTGTCGAACGCCGAGCCGACGGTGTCGAAGACGTAGGTGTCGGTCGCGGGGGCGATGAAGGTGTAGGAGACGTCTTCCGCGTAGTTCGTGGCGCAGCTGCCCGTGAGGTCGTCGCCCTGGCCGGAGGTGCTCCCGCTCACCGATTGTGGTACCCGACTCTCGAGCAGGCGATCACACGCCATGGCGCAGGAGCCACAGCCGTACGACTCGACTCCAACGACGCAGGCGTCGTCCCAGGTCTCCTCGCAACAGAAGGGGTCGTTGTCACAGACGCATTCGGCGATCCGGTCCTCGGCGCAGCCAGGATCCCCGTGGACCAAACAGCAGTCCCCCGTTCCGCCGATCCCACCCGTGCCTCCCGTCGGGGTACCGCCATCGCCTCCGGTCGGCCTGCCGCCGGTCCCTCCGGTACCTCCGGTCGGCCTACCGCCGGTCCCCCCGGTACCTCCGCCGATTTGCGCGATGCTGAGGACGTAGTCCCCAGCGCTATAGGGCCCATAGCCGTCCACGACCACGCCCACGACCTGTCCGGCGCCGAGGTAGGCGCGAACCTCGGACTCCAAATCGGTCATGTCGTCGTTGCACGCGAACTCGGTACCGTCGCAGCCCCCGTCCCAGAGATAGAGCACCGTGTCAAACTCCGAACCCGAGGTCGCAAACTCGTAGGTCCCGGTAACCGGTGCCGTGAAGGTGTAGGCGACATCCTCCGAGGAGGTCGGCGCACACTGCCCCGAGGAGTCGTTGCCCTGTCCGAGGGTGCTGCCCGTCACGACCCGGGGCACGATGGCGCCGAGAGCGGGACCGCAGGACTCGGCGCATTGCCCGCACGACAGCGAAGAGACCTCAGCCACACACAGGTCGTCCCACACCTCCTCGCAGCAAACGACGTCCGCAGCACAGACGCATTCCTCCACCCTCTCGTCGCTGCAGCCGGGTCCGGCGTGGGGAGAGCAACAATCGCCGCTACCCCCTACCCCACCAGTACCACCGGTGATGCGACCGCCGATGCCGCTGGTACCACCGGTCCGAGTACCTCCGCCCCCCGCCACACCTCCCGCGCTGGCGCCCCCCGGTTCTGCCCCTGCCCCGCCGTTGTTCGCCGGTCCACCTTCGATATCATCACCGAGCTCGAGGGACCGTCCGCCGCAGGCAGCCAACATGGCGAGAGAGAGTCCGGACACGCTGCTCCACAGCACGCGCTTCAAGGATTGGGACATGGCATCGCTCCTCGTGCTCGAGGTGTCTTCCTCGGGGCTCACCCGGTTTGCCGGCGCCGCCCGCGGGCTTCCCGTGCCAGGGCGATCGGACGGCGGTTGGGGTGAAGCACCGGTAGGAATCAGGTACTTCTCCACGGATCAGCCATCGCGTCAATGTTCTCGACGTCGCGCGTCATCGGCCTTCCCCGCACTTCCGAGAGCGAGCGTCGATTCGACGACTTCCCCATCCAGAAGTGCATCCAAGCCTGGATGCGAGGGCAATTCGTGGCCCCGCGCCGGCTGGTGGAGCCGCTGCCGACCCGACGGGCGCTCCAGGCGAGGTGTCACCTGCCTCGACGGCGATACGGACCAACAGTTCGGGGTCCCGGGGCTTCGGGGCTGCGCCAACGAGAACGCCGGGGGCAGATCTCGCCAGGGGCGGGGTTCCCACGCTCCTGCCAACCCTGGCCCGGCAACCACTGGTGCCAGGGTTGCCAGGCCGGGGGTACGTTTTCGGCAACGCCGTTGCCGTTGGCACCCCGATCGCTGCTCCGAACCCCCAACCGAGCGAAACCATGGCGGGTCTCGCTCGGCTGGGGTCTAGAGCACCGAACCGACAGCAGACCGATCCAGAAGGGGCGCTGGAAACGCGTCCTCGCCGCGCCGAGACGCGGTCTCAGCCCGGTCGTTGCTGGCGGCAACCTGATCGGTGCTCGGGCCTGGACGGAGGCATCCTCGGGGAGCCCTCCACCAGGGCCTGGCTCGGCTCTGAAAAAGATGCTCGCCCGACGCGCCGATCCGCGCTAGAAACCCTCGGCACTGGTTCCCAGATCTGTCCCTGTTCGGTTCGTTCCGCTCGGTTCCGCTTCTGTGTACCGGATAGCCCCCCAATCCCGTGGGGGTGTCGGAGTGAGCACTAGCGCCAGCGTTCGTCCGACCGAAGAAATGGGCGCATTCGTCTAGGAAACCAAGAGAACATGAGTACCAAGCTCTTCGTGGGCAACCTCGCCTATTCGACCATGGACCATCAGCTCCGTGATGCGTTCTCGGCATACGGCACCGTGACCAGCGCATCAGTCGTTCTCGACCGCATGACTGGGCAGTCGCGTGGATTCGGGTTCGTGGAGTTCGAGAATGCCGACGATGCTCGCCGCGCCGTCGGTGAGCTCGATGGCACCGCGCTCGACGGGCGCAACATCAACGTCAGCGAGGCGCGTGAGCGCACGGGTGGCGGCGGCGGCGGCGGGCGCAGCGGTGGTGGCGGTGGCGGCGGCCGCAGCTTCGGCGGCGGCGGCGGTGGCGGCGGCGGCGGCGGCGGC
>JAFGBI010000210.1 GCA_016933275.1 Polyangiaceae bacterium
ACCCGACGCCTTCAGGCCGGATGGGACGACGCTTTCCTGCTTCAGGTGCTCTTCGCAGAGGGTGTTGGATGATGCGATTGCCCTGGACTGGGACCTCGGCACGGGCGATGCCCGGGACATCGGGCTCCAGTCGCCGAACTTCTTCGACGATCCACAGCGTCGGCACGCTCTCACCGAAACGGTCAACGGGTCGGACGAGTTCCAGATGCAGTACGAGACGCTCGAGGGCCGTCCGGCATTCTCCGTGAGCACCACCAGTCGAATTCCAAACCCCCCTCCTCGGGTGCGGGAGTTGAAGACCCCCCAGGCCATCCTCCTGTTGGTCACGCCCGGGGAGTGCCCTCACCTGATCGCCACCGGAACGTGCGCGGGCGGCAAGTACACCATGTCCGTCCGCCAGGACGAGATTGTCCCGTGCTTCGGGCCGTACACCGCGGTGGGCAAGGAAGTTGTCGTGACGCAAGGGGCAGGTACCGAGCCCCATCGGGTGAAGGTCGGCGTTCCCACGCCAGTTCCCGGATTCCGCCCAAACTGGGGCAGTTTCGTTGCAGTCGCCGACGATGTCCCTCCGCTTCAGTTGGACCCGATGCCGCCGTTCAAGGACGCCACGCCCTTCGAAGTCCTCGGACTCGTCGAGGTCGGGGGGATGGAACGCGTCGCAGCGGACGCCTACAAGAACGTCCGGGAGGACTGGAAGGTGGAGGACCTCGCTGCCGCGATCACGGATCGACGCGTGACCCTTGCCAAGGACAACGCGGCGAAGATTTCGACCCCCTCGGACGCGCTGAAAGCGACGGGCAGCTATGCACTCGGTGCCGGCCTACCCGGTGACGACGAGGTGATCAGGACGTTGCAGCCGAAACTCCGGGAGATCGCCAGCAGAGTCGCCAACGAAGGGACCACCTTTGAGTTCCGGGACGGCCTGCGTCTCCTCCGGTTACTCCGGATGGCCGAAGATGACCCGACGGCCGAGGCGTTCGACGAGCACTACGGCCCCATGATCGGCGATGGGGTGCTCGACGACCCGAGTGACCTTGGCGCATTCGCTACGGCGTTCCCCAATTCCAAGTACACCGAGCTCCTCCGTGCCCGTGCGGAAATGAGAGCGGCGAAACAGCGCACGGAAATGGCGGAGGCTCAAGCGGCCAACGAGATCGCCGGCCAGTGGGAGACGGTGGTCACCAAGGCCGACGAGATCGCCCAGCTGTCGTTCAAGATCCGGTTCGCACAGCAGTACCTCGCCCCGTCGCCCCAGAATACCCGGGGGCTCTCGAACATGCAGGCGTACCGTCGGGGCCTTGTAACCGACTCCTTCTGCCCCGCGAAGCGGGAGTTCATCAAGGCCGCGGGCATCGCCGAGTACCAGCGGCTGGCCAAGGAACACTGCGACGAGGAGGCGCCCACCGGCTCGGGGATGAACGGTGAGTCGGTGACCCTGACGAACGACTGCCGGATGGCCTTCGCCACCGGGTGCTGACCAGGAGGATGGAGATGGCAACCGAAACCCGAATCGTCTTAGCCGTGACTTGCCTTGTGATTGGCGCTGCTGTCGGCCTCGGGCTCTCGCAGTACGCCCCGATGTTCGGGGGGATCGAAAGAATCGGGATGCCCTGGAGCCCAGCGAGGCAGAGCCTGATCCCCGTCCACGTCGGCTTCTTCGCGGCAATTGGCCTCGGCGTCGCCCTGTTCTGGGCGCGAACGTCGAGATCGTAGAGAAGTCCGGAGGACCAGAATCTGGCTTACTTCGGAACCTTTCCTTTTTTGGCCGACCGTTCCGCGCGAGAAGAGTTGGGACTGCAAAGTGCTCGGATCTACCGTTGTGAATTGCTCCGAGGACCGTTGGACTCCGGCTCCCATGGAGCCTGATTCATGAGGACCCGTCGGCTCCCGATCACGAGGGCCGTGGTGGCCGAGCCCGATCGCCCCGGGGATGTGATCGACACCCTCGTCCTCGAGGACCCGGCGCTTCGACGCCTACACCGCCGAGCTGTTCGTCAGGTTGGTCAGCTCCGGGGTGTCCTCGATGAAGACCAATGGGCGAGGTTCATGCTCGTCGAGGAAACCCTGAACGGCAGGTGGGCCCGATCGCTTGCCCTCATGGCCACCGAGTTCTTCGAGGCCGGTGTTCGTCACGGACGTCGCGGAGGACGCCGTCGATGACCCCGCTACCGGGCCTTCCTCGTCACCTTCGTGAGCCTCCTCGGCTTGGCCTTCCTTCCTTTCTTCGGAGCCTCCGCCGTTGCCTGTCGAAGCGGCACCTTCAGGGCAACCTCGTCCCCGACCTCCACGAGGTCGCGGACGCTGACCCCGAGACGTGCAGACAACGCCCACAGTGTACGCAGCGTCGGGTTCCCCTGACCCCGCTCGAACTCCGCCAGGAGCCTCGGGGTGATCACCTCGGAGGAGGCCTCGATCTGCGTCAGGCCGGCGAGCCACCGAGCTCGTCGGACGTTCGCCCCGACGGCCCTCCGGAACTTGGCGAATTCCACCAGGGAAGCGGACTCGTGGTCGGCCTCTTAATGGAGCCCAATAAAAGGACGATTACTCTTGACGTCCGTGGGCGGTGGCTCGCACCCTTGATGCTCGGAGGGATCTCGTGATGCGTTCGATTTCG
>JAFGBI010000211.1 GCA_016933275.1 Polyangiaceae bacterium
CTCGACGCGCGTCACCGGGCTCGAACGTCTCGATGCGACGCCGGGCCTCTCCCCGAAGCGGACCGCATCGTCGAGGGCGGCCCGAGGTGCACGGGCCCGTCGCGTGCTCAGCGGCCGGGCGAGGCCGCCCCAAGGAGCTCGGCATTGCCGTCCCTTGGGCGCCCCGGGGCGCCGCTCGCGCCGCCACGGGCCCCGGGGCGCCGCTCGCGCCGCCACGGGCCCCGGGGCGCTCGCGGGATCCCGCTAGATCGGGGCCGCGACCACCCCCACGGCGTCCACGACCAGCGTGCCGCTCAGCACCTCGAGCTGAACGGTGTGGGGCCCGGGCGCGAGGTCGCGGAGGGTGTAGGTCTGGTAGAGCTCCGCGGCGGCCATCGTGTGGGCGGACGCCGCGACGACCTGACCATCCACCGACACCCTCAGCACCGCCGAGCCGTCGTTGGGACCCAGGACGTCGAACCCGGTGCCCGTGAACGCATACGCCAGCGTGGCGCCCGCCCCCCGGCTGGTGGAGAGGGACCACTGGCAATTGTACATGCCCTTGCCGTTCTCGTGCGCCCAGTTGCCGCCGTACACGAGCTTGGTCGCCGGCACCGCCGCCAGATCCCCCATCTCGAGATCGTCCAAGACCTCGGAGTAGTACGGAGGCTGCCCGTCGAGCGCCTCCACCGCGAGGTTGTCGAAGCGGGTGAAATAGTAGCCGCTGGCCAGATCGACGCGCCCCGACAGCCGGGGCTTCGGATCGGTGAAGCTCGCCAGGGCCTGGCCGTCGAGGTACGCGGTCACGGTCGGGCCGATGACCTCGAGGGCGAGGTTGTGCCAGGCGTCATGGGCCGTGTCGAACCCTGGAATCGCCACGCCGCCCGCGCCATCCTCGACGTTCCCGCTCGCCACGGCGCTGCCGTCGACGAGCAGGTCCCAGCTGCCGTCGAAGGAGAACACCAGCAGGTAGGGCGTGCCGTTCTTGCAGTGGGAGCTCGAGCCGCCCTGCTGCCGGGCGCCGATGCTGGCGTAGTTGTCGCCGCTCTCGGTGCGGTCGTGCTCGAAGGAGACGTCGACGCTCGCCCGGTAGTCGAGCCACCGGTTGTCGCCGATGCCGGTGATGGGGTTGCCGTCGTTCCAGGTGCCCCCTAGCCCCATGACCGAGCTCGACCGCGGGAGAGGAAGGGAGGGGCGGGCTGGGTCCCCCATCGCCTGGAAGACCTCGGGCCGGGGGGGCGCTCCGTTTCCCCCCCCGGCGTGGATCGGCGTACGCCGCGGTCTTGCGCGCTCCGACCGAACTCGAGGTTGCCTCCCCATGCAAACGGGACGGCCTCGGCTCGCGCGTCAGATCTCGCGTTCGAGTCGACGGCGCACCGTGCGGCAATGGGTTTCCCCCCTGAGCTGAAAGATTGGACCCGACGGAGGCGAAAGATCCGCACCTGCCGCGTCCCGCGCGAACCCATCACCCTGTGGTGTGCGGCCCTCGTCCGGGCATCGCGACCCGGGTCGGCGGTTGCCCTGGCCTTCGCGATCACGGCGACCCTATGCCCATCATGACCAACTTCACGTGTCGGATCCTCGCGGCGACCCTCGGATCCTCTCTCCTCCTCGCCGCGTGCGGACCGGACAGCGATCCGGCGGAGGGGAGCGCGAGCGGCGGCGACTCGACCGTCCAGGTTGGCGGGTCCGGCGTCTCCGGTGGCAGCCCGAGCGGCGGGTTCGGCGCGGGTCCGAGCGGCGGGTTCGGCGGCAGCCCACTTGGCGGTGCGGGCGGCACCGCGACCGGCGGCGTCGTCACCGCGACCGGCGGCACGTCTAGCCCGAGCGGCGGCGGGGGCTTCGGCACCGGCGGCACCGGTGTCGGTGCGAGCGGTGGCGCGGGCGGCCTCGCAACCGGTGGTGCGAGCAGCGGGGGCGCTCCCGGCAGCGGAGGTGAGGTCGTGACCGGTGGCACGGCGGGGGGCCCCAGCGGCGGCGCCGCCGGCGAGGGCCCGGTCGGTACCGGCGGCGCGAGCGGCGGCGCCGGCGGCGGCGCGAGTGACGTCTGTCCCGCCGAAGCCCAAGACTGCTACTACGTGTCACCGTCGGGCAGCGACGACGCGAGCGGCAGCGCCAGCGATCACTTCCAGACGCTCGCCAGAGCCCGCGACGCGGTGCGCGGCGTCAACGCCAACATGACGGGCGACATTCACGTCTACCTGTACGGCGGCGACTACCGGATCACCGAGCCGATCGCCTTCGGCCCCGCCGACTCGGGCACGAACGACCGCCGGATCTACTACCAGGCGTACCCCGGCGAGACGCCGGTGCTGAACGGCTCGACGCGGGTGACGGGGTGGACCCAGCACGACGGTTCGATCTACCGCGCCAGGCTTGACCGGGGCACCAAGCTCCGCAACCTCTACGTGAACGACGCGCGGGCGTTCATGGCCAGCAAGTCCATCCGCTCGAACGGGGGCTACGGGGCCTACTCGGTGACCCAGGGGCAGGCGAGCTGGGCCTGGGAGAGCGGCAGCGCCAGCGACGGGATCAAGTACTCCACCGGCGATCTGCCCGAGATCCCCCAGAACCAGAACGACCTCGAGATCATCAACGGCACCACCTGGAACGAGAACATCGTCAACGTCCGCGCGGTGGAAACCACCTCGGACAACAACCGGGGGCTGTTGCTGCAGCAGCCCTACGGCGCCATCGCCCAGCTCCCGGGCTGGAACGCCGGCTTCAGCGTCCAGGGGACCCACCTCGTCGTCAACGCCTACGAGCTCCTGAGCGCGCCCGGGACCTTCTTCTTCGACAAGACCGCCGGGACCCTCTACTACGTCCCGCGACCGGGCGAGGACATGGCCACCGCGGTCGTGGAGGCCCCGGTGGCCGAGCGGCTCATCGACGTCGCCGGGACCTCACGGAGCGACCGGGTCAAGAACCTGACGTTTCAGGGCCTCACCTTCGCGCACACGGATTACGGGCTCTATCAGGTGGAGGACTCCCGCGGCAAGGCGACGTGCCAGGGCTCGACCTACTGGATCGCCTACGGCACCGGGGACTGGCATGCCTTCCGGTACGAGATCGTCGATACGCCGCCGGCGATGTTCAACGTGGACAGCGCCGAGGCGATCGAGCTCGTGGGCAACGTCTTCAAGCACAGCGGCAACGAGGGGATCGCGATGCACAACGACGTCGTCGACTCCCGCATCGTCGGCAACTTCGTCACCGACTCGGCCGGCAGCGGCATCACCATCGGCCATCCGCAGCACATCTACCTCGGCGACGGGGGAACCCGCGCCAAGTACTCGCCCGAGGTGGAGGGGATCTGCACCAACATCACCATCGACAACAACCTGGTCTACGACGTGAGCACGGTCCCGGGGTTCGGCGGACACTCGGGGGTCATGACGTTCTTCGTCGATACCATCACCATCACCCACAACTACATCCACACGACCGGCTACAACGGCGTCAGCCTCGGGTGGGGTTGGCGGAACTGGAAGGACTCGACGACCTGCAAGGACAACACGGTCAGTTACAACCGCTTCAACAACATCATGGCGAGGCTCCACGACAGCGGGGCCGTCTACACCATCGGGCAGATGCCGGGGACGGAGATCCACCAGAACTACGTCCGGGGGATCCCCCCGGCCACCTCGGGACCGACCTACGGCCTGCACAACGACGAGGGCAGCGCCTACATCACCGAGAACGACAACGTCCTCGATATCGATCCCGGGGTCACCTACACCATCAACTGCGAGGACTTCGGCGAGAAGCACGATCTGACCATCCTCAGGACCTACGCCACGGTGAACAAGATGGGCGTCGACCCGCCGAACAGCCAGATCGACCGCCCGATCGTGGTGGCGGACGCCGTGTGGCCGGTGACCCAGTACGGCTACGCTCTGAACTCCGGGATCGAGGAGGCGTACCGGAGCATCATCCCGAGCGAGCTCTTGCCGGTGCAGGACTATGTCTTCCCGGCGAGCTGCGCGGCGCCGGCGGGGACTGTGCTCGACATCCGGAGCAGCGGGGACGCAGGGGGCGCGGTTTGGTTTGCTCCGGCGGGGACCTCGAGCTTTGTCGAGGGGGCGACCATGACCCGGGCCGCCGGGGACGCGACCTCGATCGCCGTGCCCGCGTCGGCCGGGAGCTACCGGCTCTTCGTGGTGGACGCGCAGGGTCAGCGGCTCGGCGAGTCCGCGGCGCAGCTCCGGGTCAGCGGCGGCTAGAGCGGCAATCAGGTTGACGGTCGCGGGCCCGTTCGGGCGCGGTTCCGCCCGGGCGCTCGTGAGCGCCCACTCCCCGCTGGCGGGACGACCCGCCAGTCCCGATACGTAGTACTCTTCCGAAGCAACCCTGTCGGCCCATGAACTCCCAGCTGCTGATCGACGCGCTCGTGCGCCAGTCGATGGTCCTCATCGCGCAGATCTCGACTGCCGAAGGGGTGCGCTCACCCCTGTCCCACATCGCGAACGAGGTGTTCGTGAGCCTCGTTCACGAGCTGGAGAGCCAGGGCCTCGGCAAGCGGGTGATCGCCGACATGTTCGGTCTGGCCGAGCGCTCCTATCGGTACAAGGTCCAGCGCTTGCGAGAGTCCGTCACCTCGCGCGGGGTCACCCTGTGGGGCGCCCTGTACGCCTTCCTGTCCGAGCGTGACGCGGCCACGCGCAGCGAGATCCTTCAGCGCTTCGATCTCGACGAGGAGATCACCGTGAGGAGCATCCTCAACGACCTCGTGGAGAGCGGGCTCGTCGCCCGGATCGGGCGGGGGCGGGAGACGAGCTACCGCGTCGCGACCGAGGAGGAGCTGGAGGAGTTCGGGGCGTCGGTCACCGAGGACTCCGGCGAGGCCAGTGAGGCCCTCGTGTGGCTGCACGTCGCGCGCGAAGGTCCCCTTCGCCTTGACCAGCTCGCGGAGCGGGTGCCGATCCCCGCGACCGTGCTCGGGGATGCGCTCCAGCACCTGGTGTCGAGCGGGCGGATCCGGGTGGAGTCCGGCGTGGAGGGCGACCGATACACCACCGAACAGTGCCTGATCCCCGTGGGCGAGTCCGCCGGCTGGGAGGCCGCGATCATCGACCACCACCGAGCGGTGCTCGCCGCGCTGGCCGCGAAGGTCGTGACTGGGCCGCGTGCTTCCACCTCCAAGGACGAGGTGGGCGGCACCACGCTGCGCTTCGACCTGTGGCCCGGCCACCCACGGGACGAGGAGGTGCGAGGCCTTCTCGTCGAGATGCGCGGGAGGATCATCGACTTGTGGGACGAGGTCGAGGCACACAACCGCGCGCACCCCGAGGAGGCGACGCATCACGTCACGTTCTACTGTGGGCAGTACGTGACCAACGAGAAGGAAGACCTGTGAGGAAGCACGGAAGGTTGGGGGGAGCGCACGCCGTCGCGACGCTGGTCCTCGTGGTGGCGGCCGCATGCGGTGGCCCGCAGACGGGCACCCAGACCAACTGGCTGCGAGCCTGTCAGACCGACGAAGAGTGCGGTGCCGAGCTAGAGTGCCATTGCGGGACGTGCACGCTCGCCTGTGACGAGAACGGCTCGACCTGCGCGGACCTCACCGGGGCCGCGTGCGTGTCGGCCGCCGACGTGGGCGCCGTGGCGCTGTGCGACGGGAGCGCTCCTCCGACGACGGGGTTGTGCCTCCTGCCCTGCGCTGATGGGGCTTGTCCTACTGGAACCGCCTGCAGGGCCGGGGTCTGCGCGCCGCTCCACGAGGCGACCGAGGTGGTGACGGTGGACCCCTCGGTTCGGCATCAGACCCTGGTCGGGCTCGGGGCGGGGACCGTCTGGCTCACGGACGAGATCGCCAACCACCCGGCGGCGTCCGCCCTCTTCGACGCGATGTTTGCCGAGTCGGGGCTCGACGCTGTTCGGCTCTTCAACCGTTACGACGACTACGGCACCAGCGATCTCTCCACCTCGGTGGCGATCATGAGCGCCGCCACCGAGCGCCTCGGCGCGCCGCCCACGCTGCTCCTGACCTCGACGAGCCCACCGGCCGCGCTCAAGGCCAACGGCTCCGAGCTGTGCAGCGGAAACCCCGACACCTGCACCCTCGCCAAGCTCGCCGACGGCAGCTTCGACTACGCGGGATTTGCCGAGCACTGGCGGGCCGTGGTGGAGGCGTACGCGGCCGCGGGGATCGAGCCCGACTACATCAGCATCCAGAACGACCCCGAGTGGCTCCCCCCGGCCGAGCGCGAAGTCGACGCGTGTCGGTTCCTCGCCACGGAAGGCACGGCGACGGTCGCCGTGGACGGCACCGAGGTAGAGGTCGAATATTCCGGATACCGCAACGCCCTGGCGGCCGTCAAGGAGGCCTTGGCGGAGCTTCCCACCCCGCCGCTGACCACGGGGCCCGACACTCGGACCGTCGAGGGCGCGTTGAGCTTCGCCGCCGGGGAAGAGCTGGCTGGCATCGACGTGATCGCTCACCACCTGTACGAGACGGAGCCGAGCGCGGTCGATCGGGATCCCTTGCTCGCGCTGAACGACGTCGGGCAGCGCACCGACAGACCGATCTTCCAGACGGAGGCGCAGGCCGAGGGTCTGGGCACGGCGATCCTCCTCTACGAGGCGATGAACACGCTCGGCGCCTCGATGTATCTCCAGAACGACTTCGCGGCTTCGGCGCTGCTGGGGATCCCCAACCCGACCGCCCTCATCGCCCTGACCGAGACGGGCTTCGACCTTCAGGACCCCTATCACGCGATGCGCCATTTCGCCCGCGACACCGATTCGGGTTGGGTAAGGATCGACGCCGAGTCGGAACCGGGGAGCGTGCTCGCCACCGCGTGGTCGTCGCCCGGCGCGGACGCGATGACGGTGGTGCTGGTGAACCCCAGCGCGACCGCCGCCGTCGTCGAGATCGTGTTCGACGAGGCGCCGTCGAGCGCTCGGGTGAGCCGCACCGTCTTCCCTGGCGTCGAGCGCTCGCAGGACCTCGGCGCGTTGCCGCCGAACGGCGCCGTCGCGGTGCCGGGGGAGTCCGTGGTGACGGTCGCGGCCCGCTATTAGCGGTGCCCCGCAACGGGCCGGTGGGTAGGCGCTGCTCCGGGCGCGCCGCGCCCGCGGAAGAAGCCGCCGAACAATCCTACTCGGAAGATATTCACAGCCGGCGCGCATCCGAGTGACATGGGCGCCCCATGGACGGCAACTTCACCGCGTTCTACGGCACGACCTGCCTCTCCTCCGGGCCGCTCCCCGAGCTGCTGCGAGCCGCCAAGGCGCA
Organism: Polyangiaceae bacterium; assembly: GCA_016933275.1. Classification (GTDB taxonomy): domain Bacteria; phylum Myxococcota_A; class Polyangia; order Polyangiales; family Polyangiaceae; genus JAFGBI01. Next base: position 7,217 of record JAFGBI010000211.1, read on the forward strand.
CCTGGACGGCGGAGGCCCGGAGCCGCTGCTCGTCTTCAACGAGGAGACGGGCCAGTAGGTGGACTTCGACTTTCGGGGGACCTCGGACGAGGTCCTCCCCCGTTTCGTTGGACAGGAAGGAACAGCTAGAATGGCCCAACGAGACATGACAAAGAAGGTGAAGAAGGTCCGACGCAATCACTCCCCAGAGTACAAGGCGGAGGTTCTCAAGCTCTGCCGCGAGTCCGGAAAGAGCCCGGAATTGATCGGGAGGGAGATGGGCTTGTCGGGCAGCATGATCCGGAGCTGGATGCGGCAGGCGGGGATTGACGCGAAGGGCGGCACGAAAGGCCCGCTGACAACCTCCGAACGGGAGGAGTTGGCCGAGCTACGGCGAGAGGTGAAACATCTGCGGCAAGAGCGGGACATCTTGAAAAGGGCGACGGCTTTTTTCGTCAAGGAGGCGACGTCGTAACCGCGGACGTTCGCCAGTTCGCGAGCGAGGCCAATGCCTCGGTCGCAGCGGTATGCAGGGCCCTGGGGCTCAACAGGAGCACCGTGTACGCCCGCGCCAAAGCCACGCTCAGCGCCCGTGCCCGTGACACGCTGGAGCTGGACGCGGCCATCCGGGAGGATTTCGGGGAGAGCGGCAGCCGCTACGGCAGCCCCCGCATCCACCGGGTGCTCCGCGGCAAAGGACGCAAGGCGAGCCGCAAGCGCGTGGCCCGCCGCATGCAGGTCCTTGGACTTCGCGCCCGACGTCCGAAGCGGTTCCGGAAGACCACCGAGGCCAACGCGAAACACGTTCCCGCCCCGAACCTTCTGGATCGGAGGTTTCTGTGGGAGCAGCCGAACCAGGCGTGGGTGGGAGACATCACGTATGTGTGGACCTTTCGCGGCTGGGCGTATCTCGCCCTGCTGGTGGATCTCTGCATCCGGCGCATCGTGGGCTGGTCGGTGAGTGAGCACTGCGACACCGCGCTGGCACTTCAGGCCCTCCAGAACGCCGTCGCACGCCATCGGCCGGGGCCTGGGCTCCTGCATCACACCGACCGCGGCGCGACCTACATGGCCGGCGCGTACCGGCGTAGGCTACACGCGCTGGGAATGGTGGCGAGCATGAGCCGCAAGGGTGAGTGCTGGGACAACGCCGTCGCCGACTCGACGATCGGAACGGTCAAGATCGAAGCACTCGGGGACACCATCCCGGCGGACATCCACGAAGTACGAGCGATCCTGTTTCCCTATATCGAAGGCTTCTACAATCGCCGTCGACTCCACTCGACCCTTGGCTACATGTCGCCGGCTGACAAATAGAGTTCATTGACACTCGCTACCAAAGTAGCGTAAGAAGGGTGTCCAACGAACCGGGGCAAGCTCGTTCAGTCACAGGAGTCGATCCCGCGAGCCTTGGCGATGCGCTGGAGCAGGTCGTGCTCGGGACCGCCCACGGTCGTCGCGACAACGCGGTGGACCTGAGCCGGCAGTGGCGCATGGGCGACGAGGAAGCGGCGGGTTGCCGCGTCGTTTGCCAGGGGCAGGAGGCGATCGGTGAGCGCCTCCGGTAGGGTGGCTCCCCCCAGCACCTCGAGCAACCGGCGGGCACCGGCGAGTCGCGAACGGCCGCTGCCAGGTCCCCCGAACTCCGAGGCGATCTCCTGCTCCACGAACTGCTGCAGCGCCTCGATGTGCGCTTCGTCCTTGGGTCGTCGCACCGAGAGCTTGTTGGCCAGCAGATCGAACGGATCTGCGAGGTGGATCGCAACGCCGCGGTCGGCCAACTCGAACACGCGTGCTGCGTCGAGCACGCGTTCCGGCGCGGGCAGGCCTTGCGAAGCGGTGAGCAGATTGAGCTCCTCGCCACGCCACTCGACCACGGCTACTGGCACGGAGCGGGCCTGCGGACGCTCCATCACCTTGGCGCCCGATGCTTCGAGCCATGCGAGCAGTTCTTGGAGGGCCGCGGCCGGGACGTAGAGGTCGAGGTCAGCGGACACGACCGTCAGTCCGCAGCGGCGCGCATAGGCTCCCACGGCACAGCCGCCGATCACTGTATACGCGAACCCCGCGTCATCCAGGGCGCGAAGGATCTCGACGAAATCCTCTATGGTTCGTAGCGGCGACACGGCGGCCTGCGGCAGAGCCTCGAGAACTCCGCTTGGCTGCGGGCGATCTCGTCCGGCGTCGCGTCTGCAGCGGTCTTGGTGGGGTCGAGCACGTCCCAGACATTGGGAAATGGCAGCGGTTCGCCGGCTGCCTTCGCGCGTTCGTTTGCGGCGCGTTGGGCGAGGGCGCGGGACTCCTCGAACGTCGTCAGATCGTCGGACACGTTCCCCAGCCTAGCACGCCAAGCAGGGAGGTGACGGGAATGCTCGCTTGGAACCGCCGAGGCATCGGCGGCGGCGCTCTGGCACCTGAGTGCGCCGATCTCTACCGCGCAGCCAGCGGAATGACGGCGAGCAACGCCATGGAGGCCAGCACTGCCGCGCCGAGCAGCGCGCCCGAGTTGCGTTACCCTTCGTCCGGCCGGCTTCTCGCCGGACAGGGAAGGGTGACATGGCGAAGAAGGACAGGGGGCTCGAGCTCGTGGCCACGATCCAGGAGCTCCGGCGGGCGGTGGTGCAGGCGGTGGACGCCGCCGCTGACCGGGCCATGAAGTTCAAGCTCGAGGAGACCGAGCTCGAGCTCCAGGTGCTGCTCAGCCGAGAAACCACGGGGAGCGGTAAGGTGAGCGTGTACGTGCTCGACGCCGGTGCGGACGTGACGACCAAGCGAGAGCAGGTACAGACCGTCCGGCTTTGGCTGACCCCGCTGGCCAAAGCCACGGGCGGCGAGAAGAAGAACGACAAGAATCCCCCCAAGAAGCCCGCTCCTACCGGGGACGTCCTGGTGAGCGACGTCCGCGAGCGGAACCGCACCCAGCGTCGCCGCTCCGCTCGGGACTGACGCCGGGCCGCATCAGTCGGAGCCGCTATGGACCGAGCTCTCCAATGTCGCGTGGTAGAGGTCGAGGTCACTCCGGCCAAGGGCAAGAAGGGGCATTGCCAGTACAGCAATGGCTTTTCGATCGACGACGAGCGCATCGTCACCTCGGCGCACGGGCTCGTGGGGGCGCGCTCCATCGTGGTTCGATTCCTCGACGTCGATCCCGACCTGTCGCTGCACGCCGAGGTCGCGTGGAACGGCCGTGAACAGCCGGGGACGTTCGACGTCGCGGTGCTGCGCCTCGCCGAGAAGGACCGCGCCCGGGTCCCGAGCGAGGTAAGACAGGCTCCCCGGCCCGAGCTCCCGCTGCGCGACTTCGGACAAGACGAGAAGTGGCATGGCCGCGGAGGGTTTCGCGCCACGCCCCTCGCCGCCTCGAACGGCACGACCAGGTCCAAGATCGACGACTTCGGCGGCGTCGCGTTCGTGCCCGCGGGGGACGGAATCGCCAGCCTCGACGTTCGAACCCCTCCACGCGACCCGGCGGGGTGGAGAGGCGCGTCCGGGTCCCCGGTCCTGTGCGGGCGCGCGCTGCTCGCGGTGGTCCGGTCCTACGCCGAGGCCTGGGATGGGAGCCGCCTGCGCGCCGTTTCGCTGAGCCGGATCTGCGACCCGACGGGCGCGATGCTGCCGAGCTTCGTCGAGGCGCTCGGTCTTTCGGCGCGGTACGACCGGATCCGGACGCTCGTGCGCGAAGTCACCCAGGATTTGACGCCGTACGTGGGACTTCACGCCATGCTCGACGCGCGCCTCCGCCAAGAACGTCCGCACGATTCGTGCAGCCGCGATGCGACCGGGGTGGCCGAGGAGCTCGTGCGGCTCTCGGGAGAGGCGGTCCTGCGCGTGTGCAACGACATGCTCGAGGCCTGCGTCGGCCACACCGCCGAGGTGCGGCAGCGGATCGACTGCGGCTCCGCGCTCGCGCTCGTGCTCGTGGTGGAGCGCCTGCTGCCGCACCTCCTGTGTCCGGACGCGACCGACGCTCTCCTGGCGGTGCTTCACCGCGGGCGTTCGGGGCTCCTACCCCTGCGGTCGCTCACCAAGACGCTGGCCGAAGTCCAGATGGCGGCGGTGGACGATCGAACGATGCGGTTCGCCGGCGATGGACGGGCAGAAGGCGGACCCGTGGGTGTCTTCTTGGTCCCGAACCCGCCGGAGATGGCCCAGGGCTCGGCAGCGACCGTCGCGGCGGTCGTGGAGGCGCTCGCGAAGTGGATCCTCTCCGGGACGACGAGCGGCGCGAGCCCGGCGGAGCTGGCCCGTCGCGTCAACCAGATGCTGGAGCGGGCCTACCAGGCACGCACGGAGCAGCGGTACTGGTACTTCATCGCGGGCAGCGATTGGGATCCCGCGTCTCGGGCCGCCCTCGCGGCGGCGCTCCCGCGGCTCAAGATCTGTTGCCCTGACGCCACCCCGAACGAAGGTAGCGTCGACGAAGAGGACTGGCTCTGTGGCCTATTGACGACCTTTCTCAGGCTCAAGCAACGTCGAGTGGAACTATGCAGAAGCTCTGGTTGAAAGCCCCCGACGCCGGTATCGTCCCGCTCCCCGCGAGCGGCGCCTTCCCGAAGCAGGTGCACGTCTACGAGGCCGAGAGCATCGACGCCATGCAATGCGTGTGCCCAGGCGTGTATTAGCTAGGCATGTACCTGCTCACGACCAAGCGGCGAAATGCGAACGGCTCGGAGGTTCGGTACTACCAGCTGGCCGAGA
>JAFGBI010000212.1 GCA_016933275.1 Polyangiaceae bacterium
AGCGCCCATCGGTGGAGCGCCCATCGGTGGAGCGCCCATCGGTGGAGCGCCCATCGGTGGAGCGCCCATCGGTGGAGCGCCCATCGGGGCTACTCCGGGCGGAGCGCCAGCACCAGGGAAGCCTCCGCCAGGGAAACCCGGCCCGGCGGCCACGGTTCCGCCTAGCGGATCTGCCCCTCCATACCCGGGAAACCCACCCGGTGCTCCCATTGGGGACATGGCAGGCATTGGGTCCAACATCGGAGCCGGCCCCTGACCCGGTATACCAGGAACTTCGCCCGGAATGGGCGCGCTTCCAGCCGATGGGGGAGCCACGCCAAGCATCGTGCCCTTGAGCTTGGGGCGCACGGCAGCGGCCTGAGCCGACGGCAAGCCTGTCACCGGTGGCGCGGCTGGAGAGACGGGGGCGGTGGGCGGTCCCGGCGGCGCGGCAGGCCCGGGCACCCCCGGCGGCGCAGCGGCGGGGGCACCGCTCGGGCGCGGGACGCCGGCCGGCGCGTTCATCATCAGCATCGTGCCCTTGAACTTCGGGGCGCTCGCTCCTTTCAGGTTGAAGCCGCATTTGCTGCAGGTCGTCGCGGTATCCTGATTCTGCGTCCCACAATTCGGACAGAACACTAAACACCTCCAGATGCCCTACCCGGGGCCACTCATCATGCGGCCGAGCCTACACGGCCAACGTCGGTGCGCTCAAGGGGAACGGTCAGCGTTGCCCTCATTTGTCGACAAGAGCCCGGATTCGTGAGGGGCCGACGGTCCTGTCGCGCCGGGCACATGGTTGTCGAGCCCCCTCCGCATCCTTTGGCCGCCACTGCTCATCGAGGTCCCGGGGTGGTCCGCTGCTCTTGACACCCTGGTTTCGAGGTCACTACGGTTCGGTCCGTTGGAGAATCGGCGTCCGACGCGTCCGCGTAGGTCCGCCGTCACGCCTGCATGGGCTCGACAGCATGGAATTCGCCCTGAGCGCAGAGCTGGAACGGGAGCTCGATGCGATCATCGCGCGGTATCCGAACCGTATGGCCGCGTGTATCCCCGCGCTGCACTTGTGCCAGCGCGCGAACGGCGACTGGGTGTCCCCCGCCGTGGTCGACTACGTCGCCAAACGGCTCGACCTCCCTGCCGCCCACGTGGAAGGGTTGGTGACCTTCTACTCGCTGTTCAACCAGGAGCGGCCGGGCGAGCACCAGGTCTGGGTGTGCCGGACGCTATCCTGCGCGCTTCGGGGCGCGGACACCCTGCTTGCCCATTGCGAGAAGAAGCTCGGGGTCAAGGTCGGAGGGACGACGGGCGATCGGCGCGTCACGCTCCGGACCGCGGAGTGCCTCGCTTCCTGTGGGACGGCGCCGATGATCCAGGTCGACCAAGAGTACCACGAGAACCTCACGATCGCCGAGCTGGATCGCATCCTCGACCGGCTCCTCTACGAAGACTGAACCATGGGCTTGAGGTGAATCCGCAGCCAGAAGTGCAGGTGCGCGGACATCGGGCGGCGGGGCGAGGTGGGTGACACGAAGATGATCAACCGGACCAGCTACCTCACGCGCTCCTTCGATGTCCCCGAGGGCTACCTCCTCGCCGCCTACGAGCGGAGCGGTGGGTACCGCTCGGCGCAGAGAGCGCTCGGGATGCCTCGCGAGATCATCGTCGACCAGGTGAAGAAGGCGCATTTGCGGGGTCGAGGCGGAGCTGGCTTCGACTGCGGCGTGAAGTGGAGCTTCATGCCGAAGGACGATGCGCGTCCCCACTACCTCGTTGTCAACGCCGACGAGGGCGAACCCGGGACGTTCAAGGACCGCGCCATCATGGAGAAGAACCCCCACGCGGTCATCGAGGGTGCGCTGATCGCTGCGCACGCGATGGGCGCTCATACGGTGTACATCTACGTGCGCGACGAGCTCCACATGGCCAAGGCACGGTTGGAGGCGGCCATCGCCGAGGCCCGCGCGTTGGGGTACGTCGGGGAGCGCCCCTTCGGAAGACCTTGGGCCATCCAGGTGTTCGTCCACAGCGGCGCCGGGGCCTACATCTGCGGTGAGGAGACGGCGCTCCTGAACTCCCTCGAGGGGCGCCGCGGAGAGCCGCGGCTGAAGCCGCCGTTCCCGGCGCAGTGCGGTGCCTTTGGCGACCCGACCACCGTCAACAACCTCGAGACGATCGCCATCATCCCGACGGTGATCGAGCTCGGCGGTGATGCGTTCTCCCGGCTCAGCGCGCTGCATGATTTCAATGACGGTGGGGTTCGGCTCTTCGGGGTCAGCGGCCATGTTCAACGTCCCGGTCTGTACGAATGCGCCGTGGGCCTGACCCTGCGGGAGCTCATTTACGACCTCGGCGGCGGGGTCCTGGGAGATCGGAAGCTCCTCGCCGTGATCCCCGGCGGGTCGTCCTGTCCGGTGCTGCGAGCGGACGAGATGGTGCACGTGCTGGGGGATCCCCGCTTCGCGCCCTATGATGGCAAGAGCGTCCTCGATCTCCCCCTCGGGGTGGACACCCTCCGCACCATCGGGGGGATGCTCGGCACTTGTTGTGCGATCGTCCTCAGCGACGCTGCAGACCCAGTGCTGGCACTCGCCACCTTGATGCACTTCTATCGGCACGAGTCCTGCGGGCAGTGTACGCCCTGCCGAGAGGGGTGCGGCTGGATCGAGCGTATTCTCGACAAGCTCGTCGCGGGCCGCGCCTCGATGGAGGAGCTCGACCGCCTCACCGAGATCGCCTCGGACATCACCGGGAACACGATCTGCGCCTTTGGGGACGGCGCGGCCCAACCGGTGCTCTCGTTCGTGCGCAAGTTCCGTCGCGAATTCGAGGACTACGTCCTTACGGGTGGGCGCTCCCAGACCCGTACCCTAGTCGCATGACCAAAGGCGCCCCATGATTCTAGCCGGTATCGTCTACTTCGCTGTCTGCGCTCTCGTGGTGCTCCTCGGCGCGGTCGGGGTCGTCGCGTCCAGGGACCCCATCCGGTCTGCGGTGAGCCTGCTCGCGAGCATCCTCGGTGTCGCCGGCCTCTACCTGAAGCTCAGCGCCGAGTTTCTCGCTGCGATTCAGGTCATCGTCTACGCCGGCGCGGTGGTGGTGCTGTTCGTCTTCGTCATCATGCTGCTCGGCCCCGACGCGGGGTCGCGGGTCGAGCCGAGCCGGGCTCGCCCGTCGCGTGTCGTCGGCGCGGTCGTCGCCGCTGCCGTTGCGCTCGCGGCCGTCCTGCTCCTGCTGCCGCGCGACCACGGGCTCACCTCATTCGGCGAGGTCCCGGCCGGGTTTGGGGGGATCGAAGCGGTCGGCGGGCACCTCTTCACGCGGGCGCTGCTGCCCTTCGAGCTCGCGACCGCGCTGCTCATCGCGGCGGTCGTGGGTGCGATCGCTCTGTCGCGTGGGCGGGGCGTTATCCCAAAGGCTCCGCCGCCACCCGTCAACCCGACCGCGCGGATGTTCGGGGGTCCGGTGCACCCGCGAGACGCTGGACGGCCGCTGGGCGAGGAGGGAATGCGATGATCGTGTTCGGGGACGCGGCGGAGCACTTCGTGCTGGTGGCCGCGGCACTCTTCACCATCGGGGCGGTTGGGTTCCTGGTCCGACGAAACGTCCTCGTCCAACTGATGAGCATCGAGCTCATGCTGAACGCCGCGAACCTCGCGTTGGTCTCGTACAACCGGCTCCACGCGACGGAGATGACTGGCCACGTGTTCGCCTTCTTCGTCATCGCCGTTGCCGCTGCGGAAGCCAGCGTGGGGCTGGCGATCGCGCTCACCTTCTATCGTCTCCGCTCGTCAGTCTACAGCGACGAAGCGGACACCCTGCGGCACTGACCCATGGATGCGCTCCTCCACCGTCTCGAGGTCCTGCTCCCGGCGGACGAATTCACGCTGCTCGCCGTGATCCTCCTTATGCCCCTGCTCGGGGCATTCGTGAACGGAGTCTTTGGGCGGCGCCTCGGCGACCAGGCTGTGTCTCTGATGGGGTTGGCGTCGATCGCCATCTCCTTCGCGGGCAGTGTCGTTGCCTTCGCGCTCCTTGCCTTCGCCGCCAACGCGGCCGGATCGGGGGAGTCCGGGCACGCCGCCGCGGCGACCACCTTCGTCTGGCGGGGCTGGGAATGGTTGACGCTGTCGGCGCGCGCCGGCTACTCGGTTCCAGTCGAGGTCGCGTTCTCCATCGACCCGCTCAGCGCGGCGATGGCGCTGGTCGTGACCGGCGTCGGTCTGCTCATCCACCTTTATTCGACGAAGTACATGGAGGGCGATCCCGGCTACTACCGGTTCTTCTCCTATCTCAACCTCTTCATCTTCTCGATGCTGGTGCTCGTTCTCGGGAAGAACTTGGTGATGGTCTTCATTGGGTGGGAGGGGGTCGGGCTCTGCAGCTACCTCCTCATCGGGTTCTGGTTCGAGGACGGGGCGAACGCGGCGGCCGGGAAGAAGGCCTTCATCACCAATCGCGTAGGGGACTTCGGGCTCATCGTGGCGATGGCCATGCTCGTCTACTACGTCGGCTCGTTGGACTTCGGGACCATCGCGGCCAATCGCAGCCTCCTGCTCCAGGATCTATCCTACTGGCCACCCTGGAACCGCCTGCCGCTGCTCGACTGGATGCAGACCCAGTCGGATTGGTCGGTCCTTTCGACCGTCCACGGGTGGGTGACCACGCCGTGGCACGCGAGCGTCGCGACGATCGTCGCGCTCGCCCTGTTCCTCGGCTGCGTCGGCAAGAGCGCCCAGATCCCCCTCTACGTATGGCTTCCGGATGCGATGGCGGGTCCGACACCGGTGAGCGCGCTCATCCACGCGGCCACCATGGTGACGGCGGGGGTGTACCTGGTCTGCCGGATGGCGCCCGTCTTCGCCCTGAGCCCGTTCGCGATGTTCGTCGTGGCCTTCGTCGGCGTCTCGACCGCGGTGTTCGCGGCCAGCATCGCCCTGGTCCAGAACGACATCAAGAAGGTGCTCGCCTATTCCACGATAAGCCAGCTCGGCTTCATGTTCCTCGGGGTTGGGGTGGGCGCTTTCGCTGCTGGGTTCTTCCACGTCGTTACCCACGCCTTCTTCAAGGCTTGTCTCTTCCTCGGGGCTGGGTCGGTGATCCATGCGATGCACGCGCGCATACACGCGACCGACGCAGCGCAGGACCTTCGCAATCTGGGGGGACTTCGGCGGTTCATGCCCCACACGCATTGGACCTTCCTCGCGAGCGTGCTCGCGATCGCGGGCTTCCCGCTCACCGCCGGGTTCTTCTCGAAGGACGAGATCCTCTATCGCGCCTGGACCAGCCACCTCGCTGTGCCCGTGCCCGATGGCAAGATTCCGGGCACCACCGTCACGATGACGGGGTGGCCTGCTTGGGGACCCTCGGTCCTGTTCTGGCTCGGCGTGGCTGCCGCGGTGCTCACCGCGTTCTACATGGGGCGGCTCTACCTCGGGATCTTCTGGGGCGAGTTCCGCGGCTGGCGGATCGTGCGCCGCTTCCGCCCCCGCGCTGCGGGCCACCACGATGGCGCCAGCGGCGCGCCTGGCGCACCCCTCGAGGGACCGATGCCACGAGAGTCTCCGCTCGCGATGACGGTGCCTCTGATGGTGCTCGGCGCCCTGGCGCTCGTTGGTGGTTTCCTCAACCCGCACCAGCTGGCGGTGTTGATTCCGGGCTTCCACTTCGCACCCGTGGACGACTTTCTCGCTCCCGTGTTCGCCACCGCCCAATCGTTCGGCGAGGTCGCCATCATCACCCACACCGAGGCGGGGAGTGTCCTCGCTGCGCTGGCGGTCGGGATCAGCGTCGTCGCGGCGCTTGCCGGTCTCGGCATCGCCTACTTCATCTACGCGATGCGGGGTGGTACCCCGGCTCGCGAACTCGCGGAGCGCGTACCGTGGCTGCATCGCATCCTGCTCAACAGGTACTGGATCGATGAGGTCTACCAAGAGGTTCCAATCGGCACGGTGGACACGCTCGCCAGCGCCGCCGTGTGGGTCGATCGGTGGCTCGTCGATGGGGTCATTGCCGGGATATCGAGCGGTGTGGTGCGCGTCGCGGGGACGGTCCTCCGGCTCTTCCAGACGGGAAGGGTTCAGGTCTACGCGACCGCGATGGTCATCGGCGTGGCGGGCGTGGGTTGGTTCTTCGCGCTACCGCACGCCGCGGCCCGCGCCTTCGGCGATGACGACACCGGCAGGTACTCCCTGACAGCGGCGCCGGGGCTTGGCTACGGGTATCGGTGGGACGCCGACGGGGACGGGGCATGGGACAGCGACGGGTTCGGACAGGTCCGCGACGTGCGCTTCACGCTGGAGCGCGAGCGGAGTCGCACCGTTCGGCTCGAAGTGGAGAACGCGTTCGGCCTCCGCTCCATGCGGCGTTTTGAGTTCACGCGACCCAAGGTCAGTCGCGCGCGACCTGCGGCGGGAAGGAATACGGTGATAGAAATCGATGAGGCGGGGGGCGCCCGTACCGTCACCCTGCCCGACGGTAGGAAGATCGAGCTCGAGGCGCCGTCTCCGGCTGAGGAGGGTGCTCGATGACTCCGCTCGGAAGCGCGCTCGTCGGTCTCTGGCCCTACGTTGCCGCCTTCCTCGTCGGTTGGTTCGTGCCTCGCCGTCAGGGGTGGGCGGAGCGACTCGGCGTCGCGACCTCGGCCCTGCTCGGCGTCGTATTGATCGTTGGTTTGTGGCCGGTGGCTCCCGCTGCCGGGGTTGGAGACGACAAGCCCGGGGAGTGGCCCCACCTTCTGAACCTGCTCGTCTTTCTGCCCATCGTCGGCGCGCTCGGCGTCCTTTTCCTTCCACGCCAGGCGCCGAAGGTGCTCCGGGCGGTGACCCTCGCCATCCTGGCGGGCGACTTCGTTGTGTCGCTCTGGCTCTTGGGGGTGCCGATGACCACGGGCTGGCACTTCCAGTACATCGCGACGTGGATTCCAGCGTTCGGCATCCGCTACCATGTGGCGGTGGATGGGATCAGCCTCTGGCTCGTCCTGCTCACGACGTTGACGACGCCGATCGCGGCGTACGTGAGCTTCGGCTCGATCCGACGGCGCACCAAGGAGCTCTGCTTCGCCATCCTACTGCTCCAGGGCGCCATGCTCGGGGCGTTCGTCGCGTTGGACCTCTTCCTCTTCTACGTCTTCTGGGAGCTCCTGCTCGTCCCGATGTTCATCATCATCGGCGTCTGGGGCGGCGTGGAGAGGATCAAGGCCTCATACAAGTTCTTCCTCTACACGATGGCCGGGAGTGTCCTGATGCTCGCGGCGATCCTCTACCTCGTTTGGGTCCACACGGACCTCGTCGGGTATCCGACGTTCGACTACCTTGCCCTCAGCCGCCTCTCCCTGCCTCGCGTGGCGGCCGCGCTCTGCTTCTACGCCTTCGCGCTGGCCTTCATGGTCAAGGTTCCGATGTTTCCCCTGCACACCTGGCTGCCGGACGCTCACGTAGAGGCGCCGACGGGTGGGTCCATCATCCTGGCGGCCGTGCTGCTCAAGCTCGGGACCTACGGCTACCTGCGTTTTTGTATGGGGATGTTCGGGGGGGCGGCGTGGCAGTCGGGGGCAACTCTCGCCGGGATCGCGATCGGGCTTGGGATTCTCTACGGGGCACTCGTCGCCTGGAAGCAGGCGGACATCAAGCGGTTGGTGGCGTACTCCTCCGTCGCCCACATGGGGTTCGCGATGCTCGGGCTCTTCGCCGGGACGCGAGCCGGCGTGGAGGGATCGGTCCTGACCATGGTGAACCACGGGATCTCGACGGGGGCCTTGTTCCTCCTGGTCGGCGTCATCTACGACCGCCGACACACCCGGGAGGTCCGTGAGTTCGGGGGGCTGGCCAAGGTGATGCCAGTCTACGCCACGATCTTCGTCATCATGACGCTCTCGAGCATCGGGGTGCCGGGCACCAACGGATTCGTCGGGGAGCTGATGGTGATCACGGGGACCTACGTCTCCCAGTCGCTCGGCGGTTTTGCCAAGGTGCAGGCCGTGCTCGCTGCGCTGGGCGTCATCCTGGCTGCGGTGTACATGCTGTCGGTCGTGGAGCGGATGTTCTTCGGTCCCCTCACCAACAGGGCGAACCGCCGTCTGCCCGACCTTAGCCCACGCGAGGTGATCGCGCTCGCGCCCCTCGTCGTCCTGGTGTTCGTGATCGGCCTGTTCCCGAACATCTTCATCGCCCGTATGCGGCCGAGCGTGAACGCGTTGCTCGAGGACTACGAGCAGAGCTGGAAGGCCCATTCCGAGATGCCGGACCACGGCCAGGCTCGGATGCGTGCGCAACCCGAAGGGCCTCGGCGCAAGGGGTACCCGGAACCTCCCCCGCCGCGGGCGGAACCGCCCGGAGCTGAGGCTGGTCGCGAGGTCGCACGGCTACCGACCGAGGAGGACGTGCCGTGACGTGGTGGAGCACTCTCTTCGCGGTCTCGCCGCTGGTCGTCGTCGCGCTCGGGGCGCTGTTGCTGATGCTTGCCGAGGCCCTGGGGCGCCCCGCACCCGCTGCGGACGGCGCTGTCGTCACGGACGTCGGCTCGGGTCGCGCAGGAGAGCTTGGCATCGGCAGCGCTGTCGTCCTGTTCGCGGGCGGTGTGTTCGCCCTCTCGCTTTGGATGGTGGGTCCCGAGGCGCTACCGGGCGCCGAGGGGCTAGCCCCATATTTCATCGTCGATCGCTTCTCGGCCTTCTTTGGGGTGATGCTCTGCCTGGGCGGTGGGCTGTCGGCGCTGCTCGGTGGCGGGTACCTCGACGAGCACGGGATCGACCGAAGCGAGTTCTTTCCGCTGTTGCTCTGGGCGACCCTTGGCGCCATGGCGCTCGCCGGAGCGGGCGATCTGCTCACGCTCTTCGTGGCGCTCGAGACGATGTCGATTGGCGTCTACGCCATGGTCGGACTCCGCCGCAATGGACGAGCGATCGAGGCGGCGCTGAAGTACTTTCTGCTCGGTGGTTTCGCCGGCGCGCTCACGCTCTTCGGCGCCGCGCTCCTGTATGGCGCGACGGGGCACACCGATCTCGCGGGGATCGGTGCCTCGGTGGGGACCATCGGTCAGCCGGGGTCAACGGTTCCCGCTGGCCTCGTGCTCGTCGCGATGGCGTTGGTGGTGTCAGGGCTGTTGTTCAAGGTGGCGGCGGTCCCGTTCCACATGTGGACTCCCGACGCCTACGAGGGCGCGCCAACGCCGGCGACCACGTTCATGGCCGTGGCCGTGAAATGCGCGGCGTTCGCGATCCTGCTGCGGGTCCTGTTCGGTGCCTTCGCCGACGAACGAGTGGCGAGCTGGGGTACGGGGTGGCCCCCCGTGCTCGCGGTCCTCGCCGTGGCCACCATGACCGTGGGCAATCTCATCGCCGGCCGACAAGAGTCGGTGAAGCGTATGCTCGCGTACTCTTCTATCGCGCACGCGGGCTACGCACTCCTCGGCGTGGTCGCCGCGATGCGGTCCGGCATGGGGCAGGCGAGCGTGCTCTTCTACCTGCTAGCGTATACGGTCTCGACCGTGGGCGCTTTCGGGGCGTTGATCCTGTGCGGACGACGGGGTGCCGAGGCGGTCTCCTACGAGGACCTGGCGGGTATCGGGCGTCGGCATCCCGTCGTTGCCCTGGCGTTTTCGCTCTTCCTCGTTTCGCTGGCCGGGATCCCAGCGACGGCAGGGTTCTTCGGCAAGCTCGGGGTGTTCTTGGCCGCTATCGATGCTGAGCTCTACGTCCTCGCGGTGGTCGGCCTGCTCAATAGCTTCCTCGGCGCCTACTACTACCTCCGGGTCCTCGTCTACATGTACATGCGCGAGCCATCGCCGAACGCGCCTCGAGCTGTGCCGATGCGATCCGGACAAGTCGGAGTGGCGATTGCGGTGGCCGCCCTCCTCGTGGTCTGGTGGGGGCTCTTCCCGCTGTCCATTGGCGCCGACGTGACGGCGGCGGGATCCGCTCCAATGGCCAGGTGAGCCCGGCGTCGCAGGGGGCACCGAACAGGGGTCAGTATCGAGTGCTCGGTCGCGCGCCCATTCGCTCGAGCCAGTTGCGCATGCGAACCGCGTCGGTCGGCACGGCGCAGCCGCAGTCCTCTCCGTGCTCGATGGCCACGAACGCGGTGATGTCGGCGATCGTGAAGGCTGGGCCCGCAAGCCACTCGTGATGCAAGAGGAGGTCATCGAACAGGCGGATGGCGCGTGTGAACCGGGAGCGCACTGCTGCTGCGAGCGCTGGGCTCTGGTCGACGTGGCCGCGGAACTCGGGTGAGGAGTGCTCGCTGGCGATCAGGGCTGCGTCGAGGAGGCCGCGCTCGGCGATGGCCGTGACTTCCCGGGTGACCGCTCGCGTCCAGGGGTCATGACCGATCAACGGCGGGTCGGGATAGAGCTCCTCCAGATACTCGATGATGGCGTCTGGCACGCTCAGGGATTGACCATCATCGAGTTCGAGGACGGGCACCGCGGCCATGGGGTGTCTCGCGACCAGGTCCCGCGCCCGATGCCGGCTCCCGGGCGCGCTCACCGTCACCGTCTCGAGCTCGAGCCTCTTCTCGGTGAGGTAGATGTCGACCTTTCGCGGATTCGGCGCGCCGCTGAACGTGTATAGCTTCAAAGGGGCCCCCCTCCCCAGCAGGATAGCCGAGCTCTCCGCCGGGTGGCCTCTGAAATCGGCAACGCTGCCGTCGAGTCATGTTAGGACCGGCGCCATGAGTCAGTCCCGCATCCCGGGCTTCTACGAGCTGCCGATGGCCGAGCGCCGGATCAGGATCGCCGACTTCGCTCGGACCACCCCGGATGAACTCGCGGCGGCTCTGGACTTTGGTGGGATCGATCCAGCGGCGGCGGACAACATCGTCGAGAACGTAATCGGGACCTACGCCCTCCCGTTCGGCATCGCGCTAAACTTTCAGGTGAACGCGGTCGACCGCTTGGTTCCCATGGTCGTGGAAGAGCCAAGCGTGATAGCCGCCGCCTCCAACGCGGCCCGTATGGTGCGCCGCGGCGGGGGCTTCCTCGCCGAGCAGCCCGAGGCGCTGATGATCGGTCAGATCGAGGTCCACGATGTACCCGATGCCGTCCGGGCCGCCGCAGCCGTAGATGGTGCCCGCGAGGAGCTCTTGCGACGGGCCGTCGAAGCGGCGCCCGGCCTGGTCCCGTATGGCGGCGGCCCGCGGGGCCTCGAGATCCGAGACCTTGGCGGTGGGTATGTCGTTGTCCACGTCCTGGTGGACTGCTGTGACGCCATGGGCGCGAACATGGTCAACACGGTTGCCGAGGCCCTCGGGCCTCGCATCGCCGAGCTCACCGGGGGATCGCTGGGGCTCCGGATCCTCACGAACCTGGCGGATCGCCGCCGCGTCCGGGTAAGCTGTCGCGTTCCCGCGGCGGCGCTCGTTGGTCGGGACCGGCGAACGGGGCAGGGAGGCCCCGACGGCGCCGCCGAGCGCGGGGTCGAGATCTCCGCCGCGATCGAGACCGCCTCGCGGTTCGCGGAAGCCGATCCCTACCGCGCAGCGACGCACAACAAGGGGATCATGAACGGCGTCGACGCCGTCGCCATCGCCACGGGCAACGACTGGCGTGCCATCGAGGCCGGAGCGCACGCGTTCGCGGCACGCTCCGGGCGGTATCGACCGCTCTCCATTTGGCGGCGCGATGGGGACGCCCTGGTGGGAACCCTGGAGATGCCGATGGCGGTTGGCATCGTGGGCGGCACGCTGCGTGTTCACCCTGCGGCCCGCGTCGCCCTCAAGATCCTCGCGGCCAATTCGGCCAGGGACCTTGCCTTCGCGCTCGCCGCGGCGGGGTTGGCGTCGAACCTCGCCGCCGTGCGGGCGCTGGCGACGGAGGGAATCAACCGGGGCCACATGGCGCTCCACGCTCGCTCGGTGGCGGTCACGGTTGGTGCGTCTGGTCGTGAGGTCGATGCGCTCGTGGATCGGCTGGTGCACGGCGGCGTGATCACTCTCGACGCGGCCACCGAGGCGCTGGCCGCGATCCGTGACGGTCGCTAGAGCGGCGAGCGGGTTGCTTGCGGTGTCGAATCGACCCCGTGTCCTCCGGGCCCGACCCGGCGGCGGACTCCGCCGAAGCCAGCGCTGGAGGTGGGACCCACGGTGCCACCCGCGCCGCAGCGCGGCGTCGGACCCGGGCGACGCGGGTCCTTCGCCCTGTGCAGGGTCCCGAGTCAGGGGCCTCAGGTGTCGGGCCCCGCTCGGCGGAGTCGAGCGGGCAAGCCTGGGGCCGAATGGGGGTGCGTCTTCTTTGGGGGCTGCCGTTGCTCTTGGCAGCTCGATCGGGGCAAAATTACCTTCCATTGCGGTCCGCCATCAGCCGTCCAAGGTCAGCTTCTCAGCGTCTTGCCAGACCGCAGACCGCAGACCGCAGATCGCAGACTGCTGACGGCCTGTTTGGTTCCGGCTCCGCCAGGTTAGGATGCCCCGATGCAGGGATTCGATCTCGGTACCGTGCTGCGTCCTGAGCTCGGGGAGCTCGCCGCGTATGTTCCCGATCTCGGGGAGTACGCGGTGCGGCTCGACGCGAACGAGGCGCCACCGGTCCTGAGCGCGGCCGCCCGGGAACGCTTGGCGCACGAGGCCGTCGTGGCCTGGGAGCGCTACCCTGACCCGACGGCCCGCGAGCTCCGACGCGCCGTCGCCTGCCGCTGTGGTGTCGGCCCGGAATCGGTGCTGGTCGGCGTGGGGAGCGACGAGGTGATCGCGGCCTTGCTCACGGCTTGCGTTCGCCCGCGGGGACGACAGGCGGCGACCGTCCTGACGACGACCCCGACCTTCGTCATGTATCGCATGAGCGCGCGCGTTCGCGGACTGGAGGTCATCGAAGTGCCGCTCGATGCGGCATGGGATCTCGACGTCGCGGGGATGATGCGGGCGATCGAGTTCGCCTCGCCGAACCTGGTGTTCATCGCCAGTCCCAACAACCCGACCGGAAATCGGATGAGCCCAGATCGCCTCGAGCGGGTCATCGAGGCGGCTTCGGGCGCGGTTGTCGTGATCGACGAGGCCTACATCGACTACGCATCCCAGGATCAGCTCGGTCTTTACCACCGCCATCCGAACGTCGCCATCCTGCGAACGCTCTCGAAGACCGGGTTTGCCTCGTTGCGGGTCGGTTGGCTCATTGGCAGGCCCGAGCTAGTGGCGGCGCTCGACAAGGTGCGACTCCCGTACAACGTGAACGCGATCGCGCAGCGGCTCGCCACGTTCGCGCTCGACGAGCTGGGCGCCGAGATGGCGGCGGTCACCCACTTCGTGTGTGGCGAACGCGGGCGCCTGTTCACCGAGCTCGCCGCCCTGGACGGGGTCGAACCCTGGCCGAGCGAGGCTAATTTCATCTGGATCCGGACCACTCGTCCCGCCAACGAGGTCCATGCGGGACTATGCACCCGGGGGGTGCTGGCGCGGTCGTTCCATCAGCGCGGCGGCCGCCTCGCACATCAGCTGCGGGTCACCGTGGGCACGGCCAGGGAGAATGATACCTTTCTCCGCGCGCTCCGCGAGGTGCTGTGAGGTCGGCGGTCCGTGGCGGCTCGGGCACGGATGCACGTCCGGCGACCCACTGCGCGATGGCCATTCTCCTGGCGGTGCTGATGGGCTGTGCGGGGTCCACAGGGAGCGTGACCCGCCGGGTGGACGGCGTGTTGGTGCGCACGCGTCGGGTCGACGAGCGGGCACTCGCCGTCTACGCACGGGCTCGCCAGGCGGATGTGCGAGGCCAGCGGGACGAGGCGCTCGCCGAGTACGCTCGCGTCCTCGAGCTGGATCCAGAGAGCAGCGAAGCCTGGACCCGGGTCGGCGCGCTGCGCTGCGAGCGGGACTGGCAGGGGGCGCGCGCAGCGTTCGCACGGGCGGAGGCGCTGGCGCCCGGCTCTCCGGAATTGGCGCGGGCTAGGGCGTGGTGCGAGCTTGGGCTGGGCGATGGGGAGGCTGCGCTCCGTGCGGCGCGCGAGGCCATTTCGGTCGAACCCGAGTCGGTCGAGGGGTCGCTGGTGTACGCTCGCGCCCTCGCGGCAACGGGCGATCTAGCAACGGCCCAGCGTTGGCTCGAGGCGCTGGTTCTTCGCGCGCCGTCGGCGCAACGTGGGTGGGTCGCGCTCCAGGACCTCGCGACGCGCACGGGGGACGTCGCGCTGGCGCGTCGCGCGGAGGCAGGCGGCGCAGTCGCGGGGGTCGAACTCCGTCCGAATCCACGCCGTGAACGGGCGCGGACCGCGGTGGACGTCGCGCTGATGGCACACGCGCTCGCGGACGCCCGTGCCGTTGCCGTCGCGGCGGGGATCTCCGAGGCGCGGCTCGCGCTCCGTGCACTCGCGCTGGGGCGCCCCGAGGTCGCGGCCGAGGCGGCGAACGTCGCGTTCACCGCGGACTCGACGGACAGCGAGGCATGGATTGCCGCGCTGGTGGCGGCCTCGATCGGGAGTGACCGTGGAAGGCTCGAGGCGTTGGCGACCGAGCTCGAGCCCGCCGCTTCTCGGCCTGGTCCGGTGGCGGTGGCCCTGTTCGCTGAGCTTCTGGATCGCGAGGT
The DNA here is from genome assembly GCA_016933275.1 of Polyangiaceae bacterium. Taxonomy (GTDB): domain Bacteria; phylum Myxococcota_A; class Polyangia; order Polyangiales; family Polyangiaceae; genus JAFGBI01. The sequence goes on from JAFGBI010000212.1 coordinate 14,485, forward strand.
GGGGCCCGCAGCCGCGGCAGCCTGGCTTGCTGCGCAGCCGCCGCTCGATCCTCGCGGCGATCCAACGGAGCGCGCGGTGCTGGAGCGGGTCCTCGAGACGCTCCCCCTCCAACCCGAGGTGACGACGCCGACGGCGATCCCTTGAACCGCCGTTCGAGCTCTGATCAGGTTGCCTGCGGGGGCACTCGGCGCATCCTCATCGGGGGTTCACCGAGCCGATGGGTGTCGCGCTGCTGGCCGGAGGTGACGCCGCGCCGACGGGTCGAGCAGGGGCCGCGCTGGCGGCGGGGGTGAGGGTCTTGGCGTCGAACCTCAGCGTCAGATCGACCTCGGCGATCTTGTCGGTGCGCACCTCGACCGCACTCTCCGCCGTGAGCATGAGCTCTGGGAGGAGGGCGTTCACCTTGACGGGGCCTGCGGGAACATTTGGGATCTCGTAGCGGCCATCGATACCGGTGACATCGAAGGTCGGGTAAGCGAGGACGAAGACATCGGCGCGAATGAAACCGTGGGCCGAATCGACGAGGGCATATCGGCCGGATCTGGGTGGCGAGAGCTCCACGGTCTCTCCACCTGGGATCGGGATCATGAGGGCCGGGGCGTTCGCGCCGACCAGTTCGGGGACATAGCCGAACGTATCGTTGGCACCGACGCCGAGCTTCTGCTCGTTCGTGAGGGCGATGGTGCGCTTGTCCCAACGGCACGCCTCGCCGACCACGGTCTCGAACGGTTGCCGAGCCGGGGGGAGGGCCCGGTACCCGGTGACGGCGACGAGCGCATCCGCCAGCCCTCCGTCGGCGGCGCGCCGGAATAGAGGCCCGTAGAAATCGCGGGCGGAACCGCACGTTTCGGGGATCTTCTTCAGGATCGCTTCTCGGATCGGGGCGGGATCGCCCTCGATTCGGACCCGCCCTCGGACCGTACCCAGCGCGCTTGCTGGGGAAACCGCGCGGGCCGAACCGGCCCCGCGGGCCGAGCCGGCCACCTGGGCCGAGCCGGATGACTCGGCGCTACTGGCGGAAGCCGTGCCGGGCCCGTCGGGTCGGTTGCCGTGACACCCGAACGCGGCGAGCAGGAGGAGGCTCGCCGTGGAGACGCGAGGAGTGAAAGACATCTGGTTGTCTCGTGGTTGAAGCGCCACGAGCGTCGTCATATTGACGTATTCCGGATGGTGCAAGCTTCGGGATCGAGGTCGAGTTCGCGGGGCAATCTGCCGCTCGCGCGTCGTCGGGTGGCCCTCGGGGGAATTTCGCTGCTGGCTCTCGTCGGTCTCGGGTGCCGGGGTCGCTCCGCGCCGCCGACCGCGCGGACGGTACCATCTGCCACGGTGGCGGCGATGGACCGGAAGGAGATGGACCGTTCAGCCCGTGCCGGCAGCGGCATCGGTGATCGGGTCGAGGCCGGGGAGTTTGCGCTGACCGTCGAGAGCGTCAAGGATTGCCCGCAGCCCTACGTCAAGGAGGGGAACACTGTCATTGGGGTCGAGGTGGTGGTGGAGGGGCTGGTCGAACGGGAGATCCAGGTCAACCCATTCTACGGCCAGGTCGTCGACGGGCGAGGCCTCGCCGTTCGTCCGACCTTCAAGGGATGCGAACCTCGTCTCAAGAACGTCCGTTTGGACCAGGGCGAGAGCGCGCGCGGGTTCATCAATTTCGAGCTGCCGACCAGCTCGGACCAGTTGGAGCTCAAGTACGAGCCAGCAACCAACGGCGGATCGCGGCAAGTGGTGAGCGTCAACCTGGACCGCTGAGACTCGGTTGCACGGCGGTTGCGAAGCACCTGAACCCAGCTTCGCGCCACACCGCGAGGACGGGGGCTGGGTCCTCGACCAGCGCGATGACGGCACCGCCCCCGCCGGAGCCGGTGAGCTTCGCGCCGAGCGCACCCGCGCCGCGAGCCAACGCGACGACGCGTTCGATCTGGGCGGTCGATAGCATCAACGTGCTGAGGAGCGTGTGGTTGAGATCCAGCAGGCGACCGAGCTCGACCTGGTGATTCCCCTCGAGGTGGCGGCGGGCGTTCCGCACGAGCGCGTCGATGGCGCCGAGGGTCCGATCGACCGTCTCCGGGCGTCGTTGCTTGAGCTCGGCCACCGATTCCACCATGGCGCGCGTGCTCGCCGGCGGTCCGGCGATGGCGATGGCGATCCGGAGCGGGGCGCTGATCGGGATCCCGACGCAGCGCTCACCGCGGCGAAAGAAGAGGACTCCGCCGTGAGCCGACGCGGCGGCGTCGATACCCGAAGGGTTCCCATGGTAGACGCGTTCCCACGCATTGGCGGCGTGGAGCACACGGTCCGTAGTCGCCCTTGGCTCAGGATCGCCTGGTGTTCCCTCGCCGAGCTCGAGCACCGCCCGCGCCGCTGCCACGGCGATCGCGGCCGAGGCGCCGAGTCCGCACCCCGGCGGCAGCTCGAGATCGACGTGGAGCGCCACGGGAGGCGATCCCAGGGCCCCGAGGAGCGCCGCCAGGGCCGCGGCGAGCTCGCTCCCGTCATCCGCGACCGCGGTGGACTCTCCGACTCGGATGGTTGCGGGAGCGGTCTTCTGGATGGGCTCTGCGATGGCCGTCGCGCCGATGCCGATCCCAGCAGCGATGGCTGGCACCCCGTAGACGACGGCGTGCTCGCCCAGCAGGATCACCTTGCCGTTCGATCGTGCCATCCCGTCACCCCTGGCTCCCGCGCCCTCTCAGCTACGGCGAGCGGTCAGGACCGAGGCGGCGCCGACCAACAGTGCACGACCGTCCGCCGTGAGAGGGCCCGAGGCGAGCGCAGCGAGAGCGGTCGCGGAGAGTTCGTCGATTCGGGCCTCGACGACCTCCCGCGCTCCGGTTCGGTGGAGGACCTCTAGCGCGGCGGTGGTCCTCTGTAGACTGGCCTTGGCGTTCCCGACCACGTCCCTGAGGATTCGATGGTCCCTCCCGCGCGCCCGCTTGAGCGCGAGTTCGAGGAGGAGCGTCCGCTTGCCGGTCTTCAGGTCGGTCCCGAGGGGCTTCCCGGTTTCGGTCGGATCACCGAACGCTCCGAGGAGATCGTCGCGCAGCTGGAAGGCGATTCCGATCGGGTACGAGAAGCGGTCGATCACGTCGAGCACGCGCTGTGACGCGCCGCCCAGGAGCACCCCGAGCCGCAGCGGGCCCCGCACGGTGTACGCGCTGGTCTTCAGCGTGTAGACGGTTTCGACGCTAGCGGACTTGGCGACGAGATCGAGCTGCTGGCCGGCGACGACATCGAGCTGCATCTCGGCGAAGGCCGTCCACACCCGAGCGAGCCGCGCTGGGGGTACGTCCACGCCAGCAATTGCCTCGGCGGCGAGCGCGGCCGCGTAGTCGCCCGCGAGGACTCCCGCGCGGTCTCCCAGTGCGCAGGAACCGAACCGCTCACCGAGCAGGGTGTGCACCGCCGGACCCCCCCGGCGGACCGTATCCCCGTCCATCCAGTCGTCGTGGATGAGGAAGTACGACTGCAGCAGCTCCAAGGCCACGCCCGCATCGAGCGCCGGATCGATGCTACCCCGCGCGCTCACCGCCCGGTACCCAGCGACCAGGAGCGCGGGCCGCAGCCGCTTGCCGCCGCGCAGGCAGAGATCGCGCACCGCGCTCACCAACTCGACGAACTCGGTGCCGATTTCGCGGGCCTTCGCCACCTTCTGATCGAGCAGGCGAACGAGGCGGGCATCGACGTCACCCTTGACGTGGGCCGCCAGCGTCGAGAAGGGATTTGCCGGGATGGGCTTCGCGTGGGGCTTCGGGCGGGGTGGTTGCTTCGGGGTGGCTGGAGGCGGCCGCCGCTCCTTTCGGGGTTTGGCTCCCGGGTTGCGCGTGGCAGCGACGCGCGCCTTTGCCGCGGAAGTCCTCGTCATGTTTCGCATTTCTGGTGAGGGTAGGAGAGACGAGCGAGATCGTCAATCCGCGATGGCATGGGCTGGTGGTCACTCGGAACCCAGGTTGCCCCTCGTGACTGGGGTCCCGAGGCGAGCGAATTGGAGGCGCCACGGTCTCGAGGGGGTGACAATCGCTCCGGGGCGGGGCGACACTCCGCTGGCCGGGCATCACGAACCTCGATCGGCGCAGACAGCGACATGAGTGACATCACCCAACGCAAGAGCGACCACCTCGATCTCGCAATCCACGGTGACGTGTCTTTCCGGGATCAGACGACGCTCCTCGAGTGCGTGCGCCTCGCGCACGATGCCCTGCCCGATCTCGATTCTTCTGCAATCGACCTGTCGACGGAGATCCTGGGCAAGCGCCTCCGAGCCCCGATCCTGATTGCCGGGATGACCGGAGGTCACGCGCGGGCCGAGGCAATCAACCGAGAGCTGGCCGCGATCGCGGAGCTGCGCGGCCTCGCGTTTGGGCTCGGGAGCCAGCGGGCGATGGTCGTGTGCCCGGAGACGCGGCCATCGTTCATGGTGCGCGACGTCATGCCGACGGCGCTCCTCCTCGGGAACATCGGGCTCGTCCAGGCCCGGTCCATGAGCGACCAGGCGGTGGCGGATCTCGTCGGTGCGGTCGGCGCGGATGCCCTGTGCGTTCACCTCAACCCGGCGATGGAGATGGTGCAGGATGACGGCGATCGGGACTTCGGCCGGGGGCTCGAGCGCATCGGAGAGCTGGTGGAACGTCTCCCGGTTCCCGTGGTGGTCAAGGAGACCGGGTGCGGGCTCTCGGCGCGGGTCGGTTCCCGGTTGCGCGGGGTGGGCGTCCGTCACGCGGACGTTTCCGGGGCGGGCGGTACCTCGTGGGTCGCGGTCGAAACCCTCCGTGCGAGCACCGCCCGGAGGGGGCTCGGCGAAGCCTTCTGGGATTGGGGGATCCCCACGGCGGCGAGCGTGGCGCTCCTGGCCCCACTTGGGTTCGACACCCTCTTCGCGACGGGCGGACTCAGCACCGGTCTCGACGTGGCTCGAGCCATCGCGCTCGGCGCCTCCGCGGGCGGGATTGCGCGGCACCTGCTCCGTGCGCTCGACGCCGGCGGTCCGGAGGGTGCGCGCGCCTATCTCGGAGCGGTCGAGGACGAACTCCGCACGGCCATGCTCCTCACCGGCTGCCGGGGGCTCGGGGACCTCCGTACCGCCCCTCGCGTGATCCTTGGCGAGCTCGCCGAATGGCTCCGCCAGGTGGCGAGCGGGGCGTGACCGACGCCCGCGGAGTGCCGCTTTTGTGCCTCCCGGGGGGGGGGTCTGTCCCCGATCATGCAAGGTGGTTCCCTGCCGGAGAGCATGATACGGTCAAGGCCTCGCGAGGGCACACATCCACCGTCACCCATTCTATGACTGACGACAAGCCACCGCTGAAGACGGGCGGACCGGACTCACAGCCGCCGGACCTCAATCGTGAGCGAGAGGAGTTGCTCCGGAGCTTCCCGCGTGGAGGGCGTTTCGGAGAGGAGCTCGCTCCCGAGCTGGAGCGGCTGCGTCAGCGGATGGAGGAGCTCGAGCGGGAGAACGCCAGTCTGCGTGCGAGGCTCGAGGAGGAGGACGCCATCCGGCGACTTCTCGAGCGGGTCGAGGCACTGGAGGCCGAGCGGGGAGAGCTCCTCTCGCGGACGCATCACGCGGAGCAGGAGAGCTCAGTGTATCACGATCGGTTCCGCCAGGTCGAAATGGAATTCGCGAACATGGCGAACCTGTTCGTGGCCAGCAACCAGCTCCACTCGAGCATGTCGCCACGGCGGGTCACGCGACGGATCAAGGAGATCCTGGCGCAGCTCGTGGGCGCCGAGCGCTACTGCATGTACCTTACGACGGCGGATGGGCGGGAGCTCGTGCCGGTGGCCTCCGAGGGGATCGGCACTGCCGATCAGATGCCGATCCGCGTGGACGATCCACGTTTCGCGGCCGCTGTTCGTTCTTGTGCGAGCGCTTTCGACGAGAAGTGCGATCCGAGCCAGGGCTCGATCGAGCATCCCGCCGTGGTCTTCCCGCTCACGATCGACGATCGTGTGGTGGGTGCCATCGCGATCTTCTCCACCCTTTCTCAGAAGACGAGCCTATCGACCATCGATTTCGAGCTCTTCCGATTGCTCGGCCAGCACGCGGCGGCGGCGCTCGTCAGCGCAAGCCTCTTCGTCCACGCCGAGCAGAAGATCCCTGGTCTCGAAGCGTTTCTCGACCTAAGCGTGTGATGGTGCACATGGCCGAATACTCATGTCTCATCGTTGAGGACTCGCCCATGATGCGGCAGCTCCTCGTCTTCGCTCTTGCCAGAGTGAAGAACCTCCGCGTCACCGAGGCGGATGATGGCGTCGACGGGCTCCGCAAGCTCGCGTCAGCGCGGTACGACATCATTGTGACTGACATCAACATGCCGATCATGGACGGGCTCAAGCTCGTCAAGCGTGTGCGGAGCGATCCGGTCCACAAGGATACTCCTATCGTCATCATCACGACCGAGGGATCACACGAGGATCGCCAGCGCGCGCTCCAGCTCGGTGCCAATGCCTACATCACGAAGCCGATCCAGGCGCCACAGGTCATCGCGACTGTGAAGGAGCTCCTGAAGATCGACTGAATCGGGGTTTGCTCTGGCCGACCTTCCCCTGCGCGGTCTCGTCCCCGGCCATGTACATCAAGATCTGTGGAGTCACCTGCCTGGAGGACGCGGAGCTGGTTCGCGGTTCCGGGGCGAGTGCGCTCGGTGTGAACCTCGTTCCGGGATCGGTTCGGCGTGTGGACCTCGATCGGGCGCGTGCCATCGTCGCTTCCGTTGCGGGGCGTCTCGAGACGGTGGCCGTCGTCGGTTCCCTGACGGCGATGGAGCTTCGGACGTTACGGACCGAGGTCCCCGTCGATTGGGTCCAGCTCCACGGTGAGATCGCTCCCGAGGTGGTGATGAGCGCGCTTCCATCCGCCTTCGTCGCCCTGCGCATCGCCGAGGCGACAGACGTCGAGTTGGCCTGGGGGGTGCCGGGTGATCGGCTGCTCGTCGACGCCAAGGTTCCGGGTGCCCTCGGCGGGACCGGGCGGACCTTCGACTGGTCGCTTGTGGTGGAGCTCGCACGCAAGCGGCGCCTCATCCTCGCTGGCGGGCTCCACCCCGGGAACGTCGGTGCGGCGATCGAGGCGGTGTCTCCCTGGGGCGTTGACGTTGCGAGCGGAGTCGAGCGAGCCTTCGATCCACGGCGGAAGGACCCGGATCGGGTCGCGGCGTTCGTGGCGGCGGCTCGCGGGAGACCGTCGTGAGCTGCGGCGCCGGGGTTGAACGCCCGCGTTCTCGGGGGGATCCGGCGTAACGTAGCCCACTTCCGCTCCAGGCTCACCGGTCCGTCGCGCGCCGTCCCGGTCGTCTCGTGGCTCGCCTTGGGGCTGCAGCGGGGCAGGGTGGCGGCGCGGCACCTAGGAGCGTCGTCCGTTTCCATAGAGCGCCCGGAGTCCATCGAGGGTCTTGACCCCGGAATTCTCCGCGATGCGGGCGTGTCCGCGGCAGAGCAGGACCGTCCGCGTATCGAATGCCACCTTCACGATATCACGTGCGTCCTCCAGCTCCGACGCGGAGCGAGCACCCGCACACACCTCGCAGAATGACCCCATGGGCGAGAAGTTGGGTGGCTTCGGCCGTCCGGGCCAGGTTTCTCGGCGAGGGTGGTTCCGTCATCCAACCGCGATTCCGAGGAGGTGACGGAGGGCGCTGTGTGACTGCGAGACAGCGAAGGGGAGCAGCTGCCGGCCTCTCTCTCGGGCAGAGCGACCGTCGGGGGGAGCGCCGGTGATGGCGAGGACGCCCGCCGCGACCGTCACATCGCCTGAGATGAGCAGGGCGGCGCGACAGGCCATCGTCTCGATCGACCGTAGCCACCCGCCGACCTCGACCTTGCCTTCGACGAGGAGTCGATCGACCGCCTCTCGGGCGCGCTCTCGCTGCGCCGGGTCGAGGTACTTCGCGAGCCTGTTCTGCATGGCGCGCGCGTTGTCGTCGAGGCTCGCACCGAGCTCGGGGTGCCCGATGGCCGCTGCGGCTCGCGCGAGCGTGCGCAGCGAATCGAGATCCGGGTAGAAGGCGAGGAGCCGGCAACCTGGGCGCGAGAAGGCGAGGTGGTGGCCCGCCATGAACGCGAGCTCGGTCACCGAGCGGCCGGTGAGTGCGGCCCGTCCGAGCACCAGGGCCGGCGCGCTCGTGGGCAGGGTAGCGACCGTGAGCCGCGGGTTCTCGGGGCTGGCGTAGATGGCGTGCTCGGGGACGCCCAGGACCCGGCTCGCCCAGTGGAACGTTTTTACCGCCAAAATGGTGGTGCGGTTGGGATCCTGCCGAGCGTTCGGGGGCGGGACGGAGCCGCGAGCGCGCGAGCCGTGCTCATCGAACCAGGTCGCCAGAGCTGCGCCCTCGACGGCGACCATGAGTTCGTGGACCGAGCGGGGGTGCTGGGGCAAAGTGAGCTGGTCCCACACGTCGTCATCCATGACGGCGCCGACATGAACGAGGCTCTCCGGAGCATACTGGGCGTACCGCAGCTGCTCGTTGATGTCGGCCTCACCGAGCGCGACCAGGACGGCGCTGGCGTTGTAGGCCCGGTCCGCATCCCCGACCCGGTCGAGCAGGGTCAAGAGCGAGCGGTAGGTTTCCGGGCGATCCGGCGCGAGCTCCGCCGCGATCTCCAGTACGCGGGTGGCCAGCGCGATCTGGTCGGTCTCGTGGAGCAGGGCGGCCAGCTGGATCCGCGCATCGGCGTCCTGCGGACGCTCGAGCACCAAGCGATCGAGGGCGGAGATGGCCCGCTCTGGATCGGCGAGGCGATCACGGTGGGTCAGGGCGAGCTTCCGCAGGAGCTCGACGCGCGCGTCGGCATCGGCGCTCGCGAGCCGCTCGAGCTGCCGCTCGTAGGCGCGGGTCACGCCGACGAAGTCTTCGGCCTGGATGAACTCCGCTTCGATCGCCTCGAAGGCGCCCGATACACTCGGATCATCCTCGATGGCGGCCTCGTAGAGGGCGATGGCAACCCGCCGATTCCCGGCCTTCTCGCTGGCGAGGCGGGCGGCCTGAACCAGGGCCCGTGCGCGTTCCTTCGGCGCGCCGATCCCTTCGGCGATACGGACGCTCACGTCGACCGCTTCGCTCCAGCTCCCCGCCGCTTCGTGGGCCGCTCGAAGGCGCTCGAGCAGGGCTCGATCGTTCGGGCGCCACGTCAGCGCTTGCAGGATCGCGTCGCGGGCGGCCCGGAGCGACTCGGAGGCGATAAGGCTCAGGGCGTCGAGCCGTTCCGCTTCTGCGTCGAGGTGCGGCACGAGGCGATGGAGGAGCGCGGCGGCAACCACGCTCTCGCCCATCTCGCGCGCCAGCGCCGCGCGTCCGCGCAGCGCTCCGATGTGATCGGGAGCGATGGCGAGCGCTCGATCGAGGAGCAATGCCGCTTCTCGGGTCCGTCCCTGTTGGCGCTCGAGGTCGCCGAGGGAAACCAGCACCAGGGCATGGCGAGCGCTGCTCTCGTTGCCGAGGAGGGCATCGGCGGCCCGGTAGCTGCGGGTCGCCCCGGCAACGTCGTCGTGGGCGGCGCGGTCGAACGCATCCGCCAGTGTCTGCTCGACCTCCTCCGCGACGTACTGCGTCGCCATCTCGAAGTGGTCGTCGAGTCCGAGCTCGCGAGCGGTCGTTTCGTCGAACGCAAGGTGTGGCCCAGCGTAGAGGAGGACCGTCGACGTGGCCGCACCGGAGCCGAGCTGCAGCGCCTCGCGGATGACCTGCTCGAACGAGAGGTGCTCCGAAACCGGCAACAACCGGCCCACCTTTTCGTCCAGCATTCGGCGCAGCGCCTCGGGCGTCAGGGGTGGTGTGAATTCAGAGCTGTGGTCGTTTGGGGGGAAGTAGAGGGCCGCACGCATGACGGGGTCAGCGTAGCGTGGTGCGGGCAGCCCACCGCAAGCGAAGAGTCGCCCCTGAAACGAGAACCGGCCATGACGTTCGTGCTGCCTCGGCGATCGAAGGCAGGAAGGGGCCCGACCGACCGGGGCCTCCCGACCCCCGGTCCGACACGGCGGGGTCTCGGCGGATCCCCAAACGACGCGGTCCCCGACCGCACGACCGAGCCCCTCTGCGCATCGGTCGTAGGCTGGGATCCCGTCGACGAGCAGCTCCTCGGGGACGGTATCGTCGCACACGCCGCGCGCGCCCCACCCGCCGGTCCGCCTCGCTCGGTCGCATCGCCGCACGCGAGCGGGCCCTCGGCCAGGAGCCAGGGTGCGAGCAGGCAACCAGGATGCGGTGCTCCCCTCCCGTATGCCCGCACCGACCGCTCGACGGCGAGCGGCATCCAACGCGACACCGGTTGCGGTGCGTTCCCGTTCGGCGCGCCCGGCGAAGGTCGCCAAGCCCGCCCGTGAGGGCATTCGCTCGCGCGCTCGAGCGGAGGGTGGGCTCGAGTGGCGAACAAGGGAGTCGTCGGTATGACCCACATGCCAAAGTTCGTGTGTTCCTGGATTCGAAGGGTGTCAACGCGGGGGCGGACTCCATTCTATCGTGATATCCGGGAAGGCCAGACGCTGGCGATGGCTCAGAAGCAGAAAAATAACCGGGGGTTGGGCCTGGCTTGTCGTCATCGCCAATGCCAATGTTCGCCCATGACTCATCGCGTTCGGTTGTTCGCGCCACTCAGTCTCTTGCTCCTGATGGCCGGTTGCCAGAAGGGCACTCGGCACCACGACAACGCTCAGAGCGCCGGCAGTGCTGGCGTGTCCGCCACGGCCGGTGGGGGTGGTGCACCCACCGGCGGCACGGCGCCGGCGCCAGCGGGTGCGGGCGGAATCACGGGTGGGACCTCGCCCGTGCCAGGGGGCGAGGGCGGCAGCGTGGCGGGAGCTTGGCAGTCGGGCGCGGGTGGGGCCACGGGTGGGACCTCGCCCATGCCAGGGGGCGAGGGCGGGAGCGTGGCGGGAGCTTGGCAGTCGGGCGCGGGTGGGGCCACGGGTGGCAGTGCGCCGGCGCCAGGGGGCGAGGGAGGTAGCGTGGGGGGCTCAGAATTGGCGGGTGAGGGGGGAATTCTCGGGGGATCGGGGGCCGCGCCGGTCGGCGAAGGGGGCGCGGTCGTCGAATCGTGGGGTGGCCTCGTCCCCAACACCACGCCGGAAGCCCAGGACATCGATCTCTTCGGTCTTCCCGGGCATCGGCTGTATGCCGAGGTCAGCGAGGCGCAGCTGGCGTCCCTCAACGAACGAGAGGACTACTATGGCGGCTGGTACGACGACATCTATGTCCCCGGTCAATCTGGTGCGGCAGGGGCTTTCCTCGATCACCTGGTCGTAAGGGACGTCGCGACGGGCTCCGTCGCCGACTACGGCAAGGTCGAGGCCAAGCTCGTGGGGCAGAGCACCTACCGTCCATGGAACGCGGATTCGATCCCCAACCTCAAGGTCGACATGGACGAGTTCCAGGACGGTCTCCGCCTCGGGGGTGAGGAGCACTTCCGGCTGAACAACGGCCAGGTCGGGACGATCTTCCGCGAACAGCTCACCCAACGCATCATCCGGGCTCTCGGGTATCCGGCGTCTCGCTCGACCCATGCGTTCCTGGGGAGCAACGTGTGGGGTGAAGGCATCTGGGTCCCGATGGTGCTTACCGAGCTGTACAAGGGCAAATTCTGCCGAGACCGAGCCGAGGAGATCGGGGGCGAGTGTTTGAGTCTCTGGGAGATGGACTGGCAAGGCAACAACTGCAAGCTGGCCGAATGCGAGTCGAACCTGATCGTCGACGTGTACCCCGATCGCATCGCGGAGGCCCCCCAGGGAGACGGGTTCGCCGCCGCGCTGGACGACCTCATCGACTGGTCCCGCTTCCACCAGTTCCAGTGCTTGAGCTGGATGCTCTGGATCGGGGACGATACGCTTCACAACAGCAACAACACCATCGTCGTAGAGCGCGACGACGGGCGACTGGTCTGGCTGCCCTACTCGGTGGACATCAGCCTGGGTCAAGAATGGTATCAGAACACACCCCTATACAGCAACTCGCACCCGGTGGCGTTGGGCTGCCAACGCGACGCCGACTGCTGGGCAGAGACGATAGCCACCTGTGAGTCCCTGATCGCCGACTTCAACGCGCTCCAGCCCGAGCTCCTCCTCGACGAGACGAGGGAAACCCTTACGGATCTCGGCATGATGCGTCGCGGTGACGATCGGCGAGCCGACGAGATCCGGCAGTGGTTGGTCGACCGTCAAGCCAACCTCATGAGCGAGCTCGACGAGTTCCGCAATCCCCAGGGGAACGGCGGGTGTCCTCGCGGGCAGGAGCGATGCGTGGACGGCTCTTGCGGCACGCACGAGGAGTGCGTCGAGCGCAACTGCACCGACTCCGACGCGTGGTGTGAGTCGAGCCAGAGCTGCTTCGACCCCACCGGCGAGGAGGATCCCGAGGTCCCGATGTGCCCTGAATGCCCCGAGGCGACACCTCTCTGGTGCGAGGTCAGCCGGACCTGCGTGACCGACCTGTGGGTCTGCTCGGAGCAATGCCGTGGTGGTGACTACTACTACGAGCCACTCCAGTACTGTCCGTACTTCCGAAGCTGTCAATATGTCTGGGATCCGTGTCCCGGTCAGCAAGGTGGGTACTACTACTGGGACGAGTACTATCCCCGTCTCGACCCCATCGCCGAAGAGAAGGCAGCGGTCGTCACCTACGCCCCGTGAACGGTCCGAACCCGTTCGACGGCCGGCGTTCTCCGGTGGGTTCCCAGGCGCGGTCCAGCTCCCTTGCTCGGGCCGCGCCCGCGTCTCCGTTGGCATCCTCGCCCGGGAGGGGCCAGGATTCATCGCGAAAACCGGACTCGCTGCTGGCGGGGGGGTACGGCCGAATCCGGGCTGGCCAGCGACAGGCGCGGAGTGATACCGTGGCGGGCCGATGGCACTCGACCTACCTAGGGATTCGTTGCTGGCGATCGTCGCCGTGGCGTGGGCCGATGGGCTGCTGAAGCAGAACGAGTCGAGCGGGCTCTTGCGGGCGGCGGCTCAATGCGGACTCGCGGGAGAAGATCTGGCGGCCATCGAGACCGCCACCCGCGAGGGGGTTTCGCTCGAAGCGATCGATCTCGGCGGGCTCAGTGACTGGCAGAAGGGCCTCACCTATGCTCTCGCCTATTGGCTCGCCAAGGTGGACGGCGTGGTCAACGCCCAGGAGCTCGGACACCTCCGACGTCTCGGCGAGATGGTGGGGCTCCACAAGCTCAAGCTCGAGGCCGCGCAGAGCGCCGTGTTCGACGTGACATGTCTGCCGGGCGGGCATCGGCCGGACAAATACGATTTCAGCGCGCTCGCCGAGCGCCTGCGCATCAAGCTGCCGAGCCTGATCGGTTCGAAGTGAGCGAGAGCTCACCCTCTCGAGGGGGTATCGACCGGAATTGATCGCGGAGGCTCGAAGGCAGGTGAGGTGGGAGGTGGGGTCAGTCGTCCTCGGGGTCCAACCGGACCTCGAATTCTCTGGTCTCCACGCCGCAGCCGCCGTCTGGACTCACCTCGACGGTTGCCGTGGCCGAACCATAGCCGTCCCGTGAGATGGTGACCGTGTAGGTGCCGGCCACCGGCCCACCGAGGTATCGGCAGGGGTCGGGGCCTTCGGCGACCAGATCCTCCGCGAAGTCGGCGTGCGCGAGGTGCACCGTGGCGTCGCAAATGGGTTCCCCCGTTTCACCGTCGGTCACCGCGAGCACCAGGCCAACATCGCGGACGCCCGCGCACCTCGCGGATGACGAACCACACGCGGTAGCCATCGCTCCTAGAGCACCGATCAGGTTGCCGACAGCAACGGCAGCGCTGGAAACGCGTCCGTGCGAGGCGAGGACGCGTTTCCAGCGCTGCCTC
>JAFGBI010000213.1 GCA_016933275.1 Polyangiaceae bacterium
GAGGCAGCGCTGGAAACGCGTCCTCGCCTCGCACGGACGCGTTTCCAGCGCTGCCGTTGCTGTCGGCAACCTGATCGGTGCTCTAGACCGCATGTGCGGGGACACGCAGGGACAGAGCCCCGCCCGGCGGCCGGGTGACCACCAACGCGAGCCCCGGTCAGCGCTGGTAGTCCGTTCCCCGGTCCGATGAACGGTGCCTCACGCCTGGGTAGTGAATTTCTGTTCACCTAATGGGAGGAGGCGTGTTACCGGTTTACCTCGTCGAGGTGACCTAGGAATGTCCTCACCGCGGAAGAATCGCCCTGCCTCCCCTGCCAAGGCTCACCGCGCCGTTACCACGGAACGCGGGAACAGCCTCGCCAAGGGTTCAGTGAAGTCCAAGCCCAAGGTGAAGAAGACCATCTCCAGGCAGGCTGGCGTACCAAGGGGCGCGCCCAGGCAGGCAGCTCCCGCCAAGGCCGCGGCCAAATCGACTCCCGCCGCGAAGGCCTCGAAAAAGCAGCTCGGCAAGGCCGCGCCGAAGAAGGCTGGGACGGCCAAGGCGGCGACGAACCGAGCTCGTACCCAGCAGCCGACGGGGAAGCAGGCGTCGGTGCCGAAGACACTGAAGCAGCAGACACCGTCATCGAAGACCTCTCTGCGTCGTGCTCCGTCACCCAAGGGCGCCCCGCGGACCGCTGCGAAGAAGAAGACGCCCGGGGCCGCGGCGAAGCACCCCCCCCCCCCGAAGACCGCGCCGAAGCCAGCTCCATCCGCGAACCTCCGGGCCGTAAAGACCACGGCGGGGCGGATCGCCAGGACGAGGAGCCTCTCCGCCAGGGGCGTCAAGCCGAAGCGGGCGGCCATGACGCGGAGCCTGGCCAAGCCCACGGCGACTCGTTCGCCTCTCAGCCTCACCCGGATCACCCGGACCGGGGTGACCGTGCGGCTCGCGGTGTCCCACCGAACCATGATGCCAGCACCATTGGCCAAAGTGGCGTCCAAACCCCCGATCGCCCGCACCGGGTCCGCTCGTTCGACTCCGCCCCCCGCCGCCCCAAAGCGGCGCTGCTCTCCTGCTACCGTGCCACCACCGGACGGGAGCACGCCGCCAGTCTCTGCCCCGGTCGTGCCCCCGCCAGCCGCGACCCCGCGAGCACTCCCGATCGGCGTCGTCCGCGGTCGTCCAGTCCCGGCCGCAGCACCTGCGGGTGGAGCGCTTGGCAGCGATCCGAGACCAACGACGCCCGAGGTCGGCGCGACGGCTCGCCACGACAGCGCCCCGCCGAGCGCGACGGGCGACCAGGCGCTCGACCCTCGCATCGAGGCAGCGGTCCGTGCCCTCGGGCTCCCCGAGCTCGGTCGCGCGCAGCGTCGGCTGGTTCGATCCGTACTCGAGCGCCGTTCCGTGCTCGCAGTGGCACCGGACTCCGCGGGACTCCGCGCGGCCGTGCATGTCTCCGGACTGGTCGCGTCGGAACCGGTCGTCATCGTGTCCCCGCGGGGAGCCGCGCTCCGCGAGCACTGCGAGCGGCTACAGGTGCGGCGCCTCCCCGCGGTGTACCTCGCCGAGGACGCATCCTCCTCCACTCGCACCGAAGCGTTGGCACGCATCAGCACCGGCGGCTCCCTCCTCGTATTCGCGAGCCCAGCCGTCCTCCGCGATGAAGCGGTGGGGCGCACACTGAGGGCGGTACGCCTGGCGGCGATCGTGGTCGAGGAGGCACACGCCGCGTCGGACTGGAGCCACGAGCTCTCCCCTGCCCTCCAGGCGGTCTCCCACGTCATCGTGGACCTCTCGCCCGCGGCGGTCGTGGCGCTCGTCCCCGCAGCGGTCCCGATCGCGGCCCGAGACGTCGCCGAGCACTTCCTGCTCCGACACGCGACCCGCATCGAGCTCCCCCTGCTCCGGCCCAATGTCGTGCTGGAGTGCGTCGCGGGTCGGGGAGACGCGCGCCGCCGCGCCCTCCTGTCGCTGGTATCGCGGCTCCGCCGCCCCGGGCTCGTCTTCTGCCCCACGGCGGCTGACGTCGATGCCGTCTACGCGGCGCTCGGGGCCGTTCGGGTCCCGGTGCACCGCTACCACGGCGGACTCGCGGCGAGTGAACGAAGCGCCGAACTCGTCGAGTTCATGATGCCCGGGCGGCGTGCCGTGATGATCGCGACCAGCGCGTTCGCCCCTGCCGCCTCCCCCCCCTTCGGCAGCGACTCCGAGGACGTCATCCCCCTCGATCTCGGGCTCCGCCTGGAGAAACGTGACCTCAGGTTCATGATCCACCACCAGTCACCGGCGTCGCTCGAACAGCTGGTCCGCGAGGTGGATCTCGTCGGACGCGACGGCGAGCCCGCCACCGCCGTGCTCCTGTACGACACTGCGGATCCCCAGCGCTGGGAGCAGGCGCTCGCCGGACTTCGGCCCCGACCGGGGCTGATCGTTCGCATGGCGACCGAGCTCTCGGCCCTCGCCCACGACGGCGGGTCGACGACGCTGGACTCGTTGGCACTCACCACGGGGCTCAGCCGCGCCCACGCGCGCCTCTACGCGCGATTGCTCGCCGACGCCGGCTGGGTCCGGCTGACCGACGGCTGGGTACAGCCGGTGGTGTCGCGGGCTGCGCTGCTCGACCGGGCGCGCCGCCTGGCGGAGACGCTCGAAACCTTCGCGGTTCAGGACTCGGAACGGTGCCGCGCGCTCCACCACCTCGGAGAGGGCCGCGGGTGTCGCGCGGCGCTCGTCCACCGGTACTTCGGCGGGAGCAACGAGGCCCGCTGCGGACGCTGCAGCATCTGCACCGGCTCGTCCGCGGCATTGTGGGGCGATGAGCCCGAGGCCGCGCCGCGCAGACGCCCGGAGGCCCAGTCGTTCACGCTATCCGGCGCGACGGGCAGACAGGAAGCACCAAAACCCGAGGTCAGGGAGGAGCCTGCAGCCTCGATCGCGGAGCTCGCCAGCTTGCCGATCTAGGGCCTCGAGCCCGGCAATGGGGGCTCAACGTCTGTACGAACGGTCCGAGGGACCGCTCGGAGCCCATTGACCAATGGCGGGACACGACTCTGGCCCGCCCCACGCGGAGCGCGCGTCTCCCGCTGTTCGCTCCACCCGAGATTGGGTTCGACACCCGGCGGGCGGGAGCCACGATCCCTGTGGTGGCCCGCGGAGCTACGTCAGGCCTTTTCCTGCGCGATCTTGGCCGAATCTGGCAGGAGATTCCTCGGAGTGTTCGTCAAGGTCAGCCATCAGCCGCAGAGAGCCAGCTTCTCCGCGTCTTGCCTGACCGCTGACCGCTGATGGCCGGTGTGGTTCCGGCTCCGCCGGCTCGGGAGAACCCGCAAATATCCGACGCCAGAGGAACCTCCCTCCGCAGCGCACGATTCCTAGGTAGACAGAGGAATCCAGGCCACCAACAACACGCGCCTTCCCCTTGTCGGGCAATCATGCTCGGGGGAGCATTCGTAACGCGTGCCGCTGTTGGGTCGAGGCAACGTGTCACCGCCCATCGGAACGCGGAGCTGGCGAGGACTGGGTCATGGCAATGTCGAGTATCCGAGGAACGACGCTCGCGCTGAGTTGGCTTCTGGGCGCGTCCCTGCTGAATCAGGGGTGTACGAGCAACACGATGAACGAGGAGGCGCCCTGCGAGAACGGCGACTTCCTCGTCTGCGTTGGCGAAGGCAACTGCAACGGGACCAAACTCTGCACCAACGGGACCTACGGTCAGTGTGTGTGCGGTTCTGGCACCGGTGGCGCGCTCGGCAGCGGTGGCAGTCCGGCCACGGGCGGGACGCCGACGGGAGGTGTCCGCCCCACGGGCGGGGCGGGAGTCACCGGCGGCTCAGGCACGACCGGCGGGTCGGGCACGACGGGGCCCACGGGCGGCACCGCTGCAATCGGGCCCACGGGCGGCACGGGCGCGACAGGTCCCACAGGCGGCACCGGTGCGATCGGGCCCACCGGTGGCACGGGCGCGACCGAAACGGGCGGGATCGGTACCACCGGCGGGGCCAGCACGGCGGGCGGGACGGAACCGTCCGGCGGCACCACGGGCGGGGCGGAACCGTCCGGCGGCACCACGGGCGGGGCGGAACCGTCCGGCGGCAGCGGCACGGGTGGCACCAGCAGCACCCCAGGTTGTGATCGCTCAGGTCTCGAGGCGGCGGTAGATGGCTTCCTCGCGGCGCTCGCGACGGGTGACCCCTCGAGCATGCCGCTGAGCGCGTCGGCGACGTACAAGGTCAACCTCAAGACGGCCACGCTCGCCGCGGGCCAAGGGATCTGGGAGGCGCCACTCACGCCCGACTCCCACAAGAACCTCCTCGACGTCACCGCATGTGCGTCGTTCACCGAGGTGATCTGCGCCTCCGCTCCGCACCAGTGGGTCCTCGGCGTGCGCCTAGACATCGAGGACGGTGCGATCGCCGCCATCGATGTCATCGCCACCGACGAGGACGACTGGGGCTTCGACGCGGACGCCTACCAGCAGCATTCGACGGCCGAGGACTGGTCACTCGTTCCGGAGGGGGAGCGCCTGGACTACGAATACCTCGCGCAGGTCGGCTACCTCTACTTCGAGTATTGGTCGGACAAGACGGTCGACGTCCCCTGGGGTGACCCCTGCGCGCGCCTCGAAGGAGGCATGTACACAGGTGACTTCGGGACCTGCTCGGTGGGGATCCCCGATGGGATGACCCTGACGCCGACGAGCCATCTGGTCGACGTCGACTACGGGATGTCCGTGGTCTTCTTGAACCTCGGCGGCGCCGACTCGCACATGTTCCGCACCTTGAAGGACTACGGGATGCGCTACGTGCACACCCTGACCGCGACCGGAAGCAACTAGCGCGACGGCCCGGTTCTCGCGCGGAACGCCCCGCCCGCAACCCCGATATTGACAGCCGGTGGCTCGCAGTAGTGGGCTTTCTACTGGTCATGCTCTGCGCTCGCTGCCACCAGCTCGTCCCCGATGACGCGGCGCGGTGTCCGCGCTGCGGCGAGCTGCTCGAAAACACCACCGGGCACGACCGACGTGCGGGTGCGCCGACGTTCACCGTCGGCACGGAGATCCTTGGTCGGTACCAGGTCGAGATCCTGCTCGGCGAGGGGGGAATGAGCGCCGTCTATCAGGTGCTCGATTGCAAGCTCGGGCGCCGGGTGGCCTTGAAGGTCCTGAACGTCGAGCTGTCGCGGGACGCCAAGGCGCGCGAGCGGCTAGTGCGCGAAGCCAACGCCCTCGCCCAGCTCCACCACCCTCACGTGATCCAGATCCACGACGTACTGGAGCTCGACGGAGCGCTCGCGCTCGCGCTCGAGCTCTGCACCGGCGGCACCCTCGCCTCGCTCGTCGCCCGAGGCCCGCTCCCGCCCGCGCATGCCGTGGCGGTCATGGATCGCGTCCTCGACGGGCTCGCTGCGATCCACGGCGCAGGGCTGATCCACCGCGATCTCAAGCCGAGCAATGTGCTCCTCACCGCCGACGGGCAGCCCAAGATCGCCGATCTGGGTATCGCGCGCGACCCCAACGCCCCGGTCCTGACCGCCCCGGGATCGGTCATCGGCACCCCGGCGTACATGAGTCCGGAACAGATCCGAGCGGTCGAGCTCGGACCGGAATCCGACGTCTACTCGAGCGCCGTCATCCTGTTCGAGCTGCTCTCGGGATGCGTGCCCTTCGACGGCGCGCGCGACCGCGACGTCCTCGCGGCACACTTGAGCGCCCCCCCCCCGCTCGAGCGACTCCCGGGGGACACCCCCGCCGAGCTCCGCGACGTCATCGCCCGGGCCCTGGAGAAGCAGCCCGAGCGGCGCTTCCGCTCGGCGTCGTCGATGCGAGCAGCGCTCCGCCCGCCCCGAGACCCCGGCCCCGATCCGGCACCCGGCCTCGCCCTCGCGGCGGGTTTTGGAGCAGCGAATTCGGCTGACGCGCACGGGGCGGTTGCCCGACGGGCGCCGGCCGATCTGGGCAGCGGGCTCCGCGAAGGCGACTGGATCGGGGAGTACCGGGTGCGCCGGCTGGTCGGTGAGGGTGGGATGGGGCGCGTCTACGAGGCAGAGGAGCGCCTGACGGGACGCCGCGTCGCACTCAAGGTGCTGCGCTCGGAGATCGCGCGCTCGGAGGTCGGGCGCCGCCTCTTCCTCACGGAGATGGGCGTCCTGGCTGGTCTCGATCACCCCAACATCGTGCGGAGCCTCGCCTGCACCGAGGTCGGCGGCGATCTGTTGATGGTCTTGGAGCTGCTCGCCGGACAGACGCTGCGCGAGCGCCTCACCACGGGGGGATCCCTCGACTGGCGCGCAGCAGCGAGCGTGAGCCTCCAGATCGCCAGCGCGCTCGACCGCGCCCACTCGATGGCACCACCCGTCGTGCACCGCGATCTGAAGCCCGAGAACGTGATGCTGTTGCCCGACGGCACGGTGAAGGTGATGGACTTCGGGATCGCCAAGGTGCTCGACGCGGTGAGCCGCACCGCCACCCTCTCCATCGGCACCCTCGCCTATCTCACCCCCGAGCAGATCGATGCGCGCGGCGTCGAACCGCGCTCCGACCTCTACGGGCTCGGGCTCCTCCTCTACGAGATGCTGGCGGGAGTCCCGCCGTTCACCGCCGAGTCGGCGAGGGAGCTACTGAACCGCCAGTGCACGGAGCCGCCACCGCCCCTCCCCGCCACCGTGACCGCGACCATGCCGCCTCCGTTGCTGGCGCTCCTCGCCCAACTGCTCGAGAAGACGCCGACGGCTCGCCCCGCCACCGCGCGCACCGTCATCGCCGGGCTCGCACCGCACGCGACGGCACCGGCAGGTTTCGTCGCCCCGACCCCGCCGACACGCCTACCGAACGGCGCGCGTGCCAAACCCACCTCGACGCACGAGGGCCAGCGACCGGTCGAGGTGCCGCTGCTGCTTGCCATCGGGATCATCGGCGTCCTCTCCACGTGCGCTGGCGTGGCGACCCTCGCCGCCCGGTTGGCCACGGCTCCTGCGCCGGCCGCGAGCGCCGCGAGCGGGGACCCGAAGGGCGCCCGCACGACGAGCGGCGAGCCTCAGTAGCCCATCTCGGTCAACTCGCGGGCATTCGAGCGCACCAGGCCGACGGCTGACGGCAGATGGCAGACTGCAACGAGAGCCCGGAGAGATCTCCCAGCCAGATTCGGTCGAGATCGCGCCGCCAAGAGCCTGCTCCGCGAGGGACCCGAGCAGGCCACCGACTCCCCTGAGCCACCGGCTCCGCCGCATCGCGGCGCGCTCATCCCGTGCTCGACCCCGCCGCGACGAAGCTCGCGTATCCTTCGCGGAAGGTCGGATACCGGAAGCGAAACCCGGACTCGACCAGAAGCCGATTCGAGGCGCGCTTGCTGGAAGCTCGGCGCGGAGAACTGGCTTCGTCCGCTGCCTGTGGCATCGATACCCCCAGCCGCGCCGCGAGCCATTCGAGCACCACCCGCAGGTCGGCGGGCTCGTGGTCCACGCCGAGGTAGAGCGGGGCCGGCGTTCCGAGCGCGATGAGGTGCTCGAGCGCCGCCGCGCAGTCGTCCTTGTGGTTGCGGTTTCCGTAGCAGGGGCCGGCTCTGGGATACGTCGCACTGCCTTCGCGCACCCGCTGGACGAGGCCCTCCCGACCCGGGCCGTAGATCGCGCCTAGCCGCAGCACGACCACCGGGCGCCCGCTCGCTCCGAGCAACGCTTCGGCCTCGAGGAGCCGCCGCCCCGAGAACGAGGTCGGCTCCGCAGGCGAGGTTTCGTCGATCCACTCACCGTCCCCTTGGCCGTAGACGGAGGTGCTCGAGGTGAACAGGATTCGCGGCGGCTCCCCCCCCTGTTCGGCGAGCGCCGCGAGCAGGTGCCGTGTCCCGTCGACGTACGTGTGAGCATAGGCCTCGTCGGTGGTGGCGTCGGGCGCGATCGTGAACACGACGGAATCGAGACGATCCGGCAGGCCGGAGAGGGTTTCGGGTCGGGTGACGTCGGCGGTCACCGGGGAAAGCGGCGGGGGAACCAAGAGCACACGCCGCCGCAAGGCGAAGACCTCGTCACCGCGCGCGGCGAGACGGGCGCCGAGCGCGCAACCCACGTAGCCAGCACCGACAATCAGGATCCGCCTCATCTCGCCTCGCGCGAACCCGGGTGCTGGTTCAGTTGCAGCCCGACGCGCATTCGCACTGACCGGCGCCGTAGCAATCGACGGAGCAAGCGCTCGGGCAGCTGGCAATCGTGCAGTCGCCGGTACCCGCGCAATGAAGCCGACAGCCCTGCCCGGGGCATTTGACCACGGTGGTGCCGTTCCCCGTCGAGCGCGCCGTGCAATTCCCTCCGCCGCAGGTCAGCGTCATCTTCCCCGATCCCTCGTTGCTCGCGCTGCAGTGGCCTTGCGGGCAGGAGAACTGACAGGATCCGCTGGTGCCACAATCCAGATCGCAGCCCTTGCCGGCGCAGGCGATGGCACAACGCGCGATCCCGGCGCAGTCGCATCGTTCGCCCTCGGGACAGACCTGAGGCTTCGGATCACAGGCCACGAGCAGCGCCAGCCAAGCCCAGGTGGCGACTCTCGGCGTCACGTCATCCCTCGGTTCGCTGATTCGCTCTGGCGAGGGGAAGGGGTCACGGTGGCTCCACCGCCGAGTGGTCCCGCGAGGAGGGCGAGGAGCTTGGCGTCGATCTCCGAGTAGTAGTCGCGGGTGGCGCTGCTCGCCGCCTCCTCGTCCCGGTCCTCCAGCGCCTGAACGAGGGCCCGAAGGTGCCGCACGAATGCGGGATCCATCACCCACAGGTACGGCATGCGGTCAAGGAGCTCCCGGTACGCGTCGAGGAGTGGATTGGCGATCCAGCGCTCCGCCAGCGAGTGCCCGGCGTCGATCAAGGCGTCCAGCCACGTCTGGAATCCGTGCGCCATTACCTGCGGATCCCCGCCGTCAAACGCCGAAATGAGAAGCTCGGTGATGTCACGCAGACGCTGGATGTCGTTGGCGTCGGCGCGCCGGACAGCGATGCGGCTCGCGAACTCGAGCACCATCAGACGCGCCGGCAGAAGATCAGCGAGGATGCGGGCGATCTCGGCCGGATCGGGGCGGGTCTCGAGCAGGGGCGAAAGAAGCTCCAGGGTTCCGAAGCGACGAAAGTCGGTGACGGTGACGCCCTGGCCGTGACGCACGGAGACGAGCCGGGCCTGCTCGAGCTTCCGGACGGCCTCGCGCAGGGTGTTCCGGTTGGTACCGTACTTGGCGGCGAGCTCCCGCTCGCCAGGGAGGCGCTGGCCAGCGCAGAGCACACCAGCGAGGATCTGCCGCCGGAGGTCGACGAAGATCGTCGCGGCGATGTTCGCGCTGTGCGGGGCGTCGTCCATGGCTCGCGGGGGACTTTACGATCGAGCTCCATCGCCCCGCCGTCAAGCATCTTCACCAGCGCGACCGGAAGTGGGGCAAGGCGTCACGTCGCGGGAGGGGCCAGAATCGCGCGCCCCGCCAGCCAATGCGCCACCGGCACGAAGACGCGAGTTGGCGCCGTTGGGGCGACAAAGAGATCGGCGTGCGAGAACCAGTCCTCGTGCGTCCCCACCTCCAGCACCTCGACGTCGGCTCCGCCCCATGCCGCGACGGCGGAACGCGCCGCGGCGAGTGGCACCAGCCCGTCGCGGTTCGCGGCCACGACGAGGAGGGGTATGGTGACCCGGCCGAGCTCTGCCGCCACATCCGTCCCTCCGAGCATGAGGTCGCAGCGGGCCAGCCACTCCGTGATCTCGACGTTGACGTTCGGGCTCGGGTCCGCGATCGCACCCACGAGGAGGCGCTCGTCCGCGTCGTCCGCGTGGCTGCCGTTTACGTACGCCCTCAGCCACCCCGCCCTGGCGAGTGGAGGCAACAGGCGCGAAGCGAGACGACTCACGCCCTTCATCGGGACGGCTTCGGCGAGCCGGCGCGACGCGAAGAGCGCGAGCACGATGGGGTGAGGCGAGTCCCAGCGGAGCGGAGAGCCCAAGGCGACAACGCCGGCGATGCGTTCCTGGCCGGTCCGCGCGAGGTGGGCGTAGGTGACGCTGCCGCCGAGGCTGGATCCGATGATGAAGGTGCGCCTCGCCCGCGTGGTGCTGTGCTCGAGCACGGCGCGCAGCGCCGCCGGGAGATCCTCGTCGGCGTAGCTCAGTAGGGAGACGGGGCCCGCCTCCGTACCGCGGGGACGCGACTGTCCGGTGCCCCGGAGGTGAACGGTCCAGGTTTCGAAGCCGGCACCGACGAGGGTCTCGACGAGACTCGGTCCACGCGGATGCACGTTGAAGAGGTACGGAGTCTGCGCGTATCCGGGCACCACCAGGACGGGCAGCGGACGCAACGGGTCATCCTTCGGCGCGGGGAGGTGGCGCCAGAGCTCGAGCTCCCAGCCATCACGGGTGGCGGCAAAGAAACGTAGCCGGGGTCGTTCCACCGCGACCGTCATCCTGGCCCCGAGTCGGCGAGAGCGGCGCTGGACCCTGCTTCGAGCTCTCCAACACCCACGGCCGACTCGAGGTCCCCTCGAAGCTCGACGAGCAGCGCGGGGAGCGCTCGCTCGACGATCCCCACCACCTCCACGATCCACCGGGCGACGGGAGCCCGATCGGGCTCGGTCAGGGCGAGGCGGGGCCGGTCGCGAAGAGCGCGCACCAACCGATCCGTTACGCGCTCCGGATCCGGATCACCCACGGCAACCCCGCGGGCCACCACCAAACCGTGGAGGCGCTCATAGCGATCCCGGGCGGTATCGGACGCCCAGACCAGGGTGTTGCCGAGGGCCGCCGGGGAACCGGCGACGACCGCGGCGAGGTAGTCAGCGACCACCTCGGCGTCACGAGCGAGCATGCAATCGATCAGGATCTCGACACCCACGTGCGCCACCGCGAGCGCGGTGCCGCGGCGAACGCCGGACGCGAAGAGCTCCGTCCTGCCCGCCTCGAACAGGGCACAAAAGACCGAGTTCCGGTGGAATGCCAGGTCGGTCGCGTGGTGGAGGGAGACGCCCCGGGCGATGGCAGGATGGCCGACGCGGGGGGGCATCGCCGCGATCATGCCGGTAAAATCCGGGAGCATGGCCCCAAAGAGCGTCGCCGGGTCACGCGACCACCACCGCGCAACCGCGGAATGACCGAGAAAGTTCATCCGCGAGAGGCTACGAGCGAGAGGCGCCGTCTGCAACGTCATGCCCGAAGGCACGTGCCCGTCGCCCCCTCGGACTCACCGGTACCGCTGACGCCCAGGGCGGCGTGCAGCGCCGGTTGCCGTTCGTTCACGACGGTGGGAGGCTCGGGGCGTGAAACCCGTCGGCCGACGCCGCTTCCTCACCTGGACGGCAACCAGCGCTGCGCTCGCCACCGGTGTCTTCGCACTGGCGCGAACGAGGGGGTATCCCCAGCCACCCTCGAGCTGGCAGCCCGCCGTACTCGCTCCCTGGGAGATCGTCGTGATCGAGGCGGTCGGCGCCCGCGTCCTCGCGCCGGAGAGCGCGTCGATCGCGGCCTACGTCGACGCCACCCTGACCGTGCTGCCGGCGGCGGATCGGCGCGCTCTTTGACGTCTGCTCGGGTTCGTGGAGCACGGCGCCCCCTTGACCACCGGGAGGTCGACTGCTCGGTGGCGGTGCTCGCAGGGAGCGCCATCGGGAGCGCCGTCGTCGCCGGGCAAAGCCGGCTCCCGGATCCTCACCGGACGCTGGGGCATGGGCTCCGACTGCACCCAGCTGTCGCGGTGGCAGGCTGGTTCGAGGAGCCGGTGGACGGAGACCGTGGGATCCCCCAGAGCTACGAGTGCACCGAGTGGCTCGACTTCTCACCGGCTAGCCAGCGTCGAGTCTGGCTCACCACCGTGTTCGCCCACCCCATCGGTACGGCCGCCATGCTCCCCGGGTTCGGGGTGTGGCACCGAGAGTGGATGCTCCGCTACCGACACCTCGCCGCGCTCACGGCGATGGTGCACGACGAGTCGGCCGGACACGTCGGGGTACGACCGGACGGACGGGCCCGTATCGACTACGTGATGTCGCCGCCGGGGCCCGCGAGGTGCCGGTGCCGAGCTCGCCCCCACGAGTGCTCCGCGACCCCGGGGAAGTCGACCGGATCCCCGATGCGGTGACCGATCCGGGGGCGCTCGCCGTCACGTCGGTCCACCCGCTCGGGACGCTGCGCTTCGGCGACGATCCCTGACGCGCGGTCGTGCGGAGCACGGGCGAGCACCACCAGATCGCCGGGCTCTTCTTCCTCGACGGCTCCCTCTTCCCGACCGGCCTCGGGGTGCCACCGCAGATCTCGATCGACACCTTCGCGCGACATCTGTGCCCCCATGTCGTTGCGCGCCTTGACGCGTGAACCCATACTCTGACCCACTCAGTCGGCCCTCCGCCCAGGCCACCCGGACACCCCTGCCGCCCGGCAATTCCACGATCGCCAAAAAGCGCTGACCCCTCCCGTCATCACGGCGGGATGGTAGAACAACCCCACTCGCGACACAGCCCGAGCTCCGTGAGCCATCAACCGCAGATTCAGAGTCGAACGACATGGCACGCCGAACCTCCCCCTCCCGCAAACCAAGCAACGACGAACGCGGCGCAAGCTGGCCCTGGGTCGGGGTGGTGGGTCTTGCCGCGTTTGGCCTCGCCCTGTCCATCTACCTCTTGCAGGAGCATTACGTCGCCTGGACCAACCCCAACATCAAGGCGCTCTGTGACATCAACGCGTCGTTCTCCTGCTCGACGGTCGCGCGCACTCCCTATGCGGTATTCCTGGGGGTGCCCGTCGCTGCTTGGGGTGTCCTTGGCTACCTCGTGATCGCCGGGACCGGCTTCTGGGGCTGGTTCGATCGGAAGACGAGCGCGGCCGTCACCGTCCTCGGCTTGCTCGCCGCCGTCTGCACGGTGACCAGCCTCGTCCTCGGCATCATCTCCAAGCTGGCCATCGGTGTCCTCTGCCCGTTCTGCGTGGGCACCTACGGCGTCAACGGCGCCCTCGCCGTCCTCGCCATCGCGCTCTTCGTGAGATCCGGCTGGCGTCAGACGTGGAATGACTCCGCCGATTTCGTGAAGGGACACCTGCGGCGAGGTGCTCAGCTGAGCCTCTTGGGGTCCGTCGCGATCGGGCTCCTCGTTTGGCTCTACCCCAAGTACTGGCTGCAGGCCGACCCGCTCGCCGAACAGCTCCGCGCCATGCCCGCGCCACCGCCAAGCACGAGCGCATGTGCCGATTCCCGCGTGGGTGCCGGGGTGACCGCGGATGGACACCCGTGGATCGGCGCCCGCACGCCCAAGGTGACGATCACCGAGTTCAGCGACTACCAGTGTCCCTTCTGTGCCCTGGCCCACGCCAAGGTTCGCGCGCTCATCGAAGCGCACCCGACCCTGATTCGCGTCGTGCACCGGCACTTTCCCCTCGACGAGGCCTGCAACCCGATCATCCCGGAACCCTTCCACCCGAACGCCTGCTACTACGCAGGGCTCGCCGTCTGCGCTGGCGAACAGGACAAGTTCTGGGCGGCCAATGACCACCTCTACCTGCACGGGCGCGACGAGAAGCCGATCGAGGTGCCCGGCTTCTCAGCGGAGCTCGGCCTCGACCGGCAGGAGCTCGAGAAGTGCCTGGCGGATCGGGCGTGGAGTCTCATCCGCCCCGACCTCGAAGATGGCATCCGCCTTCAGCTCCGTGGCACGCCGACCTTCCTCGTCGACGGCAAGGTCCATATGGGGGCTGATCCCGCCGAGATCATCGCACCGTACCTGCCCGACGGGGGACCTGCGCGCGCCACTCCGACCAAACCGGATCCGAGACCGGGGGTGGCAGCCGTCGCGCCGGACGCCAACGGCAGCGCCACGCCTTCGGGGCTGGCATCGGCGTTGGCGCCGCCCATGCCGACGGCAAGCGTCACCCGCTAGCGCAGCAATCCGGTCGATCGCTGCGACAGATCAGGAGGACTTCAGCCCGCCATCGCGACGCGGCGCGGCTGCGCACGGAGATCCCATCTCTTGCCGACCTACCAGATGCGTTCGGCGTGACCCGTCCTCCCAACGGAGACGGAGAAATCGCCTGCACCGCGGCTCGATCGCGTCGATGGCGGCTCCGCGCGGCCGGCCCCCTGCCGGGTGAGGCGAGCGGTGCTGCGCCATGGCAACGATCTGCGCCCGGTGAGCCGCGCCGGTCGCCGGAGACCGCCCTCAACCCGGGCGGTCTCCCGGATAGCTCCCGCGGGCCGCCGGATCGCGCCGCCGGATCTCGATGGTGACGTGGGTGACCCCGGGAACGTCATGAAGGACCTCGCGGATCTGATCGCAGGTGGAATCGTCGGCCGCGTCCACGGAGACGATCACCCCGAGGTGACGTGGGCTCAGGTACCAGAGGTGGAGATCTCGCACCGCCAGAGCACCGAGCCGCTCGATACGGGTTCGAACGAGCTCCACCGCCTCGGCGTCGGCGCGTCCGTCGAGCAGGATCCACCCGGAGTCGCGCAAGAGACCCCATGACCAACGGAGTACGAGGACGCCGCCGACGATGCCCATCAGCGGATCGAAGAACCACCACCCGAGAACCTTTCCGACCGTGAGCGCAACGATGGCCAGCACCGAGGTCAGTGCGTCGGCGAGGACGTGAAGGTACGCGCCACGCAGATTGTGGTCGTCGGGGCGGTGAGCATGGCCCTCATCGCGGTGAGGGTGCCCTTGCTGGTGGCGAACGCGCCCGTGCTCGTGCTCATGGTGTTCCGAGCCTCCAACCAAGACCCATGCGCTGACGAGGTTGGTGACGAGCCCCACGATCGCGACGAGGAGTGCCTCGTCGAATGCGATGGCTCGGGGAGAGAGGAGGCGCTCGATGGACGCCCAGAACATCGCGAGCGCGATCACCGCCAAGACCACCGCGCTCGTATAGCCTCCGAGCACGCCGACCTTCCCCGTGCCGAAGTTGAAACGCGGGTCGTCGTGGTAGAGCCGGGCGACGCGGTAGGCGAGCACGGTGATTCCGAGCGCTGCAGCGTGGCTCGCCATGTGCCAGCCGTCCGCGAGCAGCGCCATCGATCCGAAGAGCCACCCCGCGCTGACCTCGGCGACCATCATCCCGGAGGTGAGCGCGATCACGATCCAGGTACGGCGCTCGGTCCCCCCCGAGGCGATGAGCCCCGTGTCGTGTCGATGCGGTTCGGGAGGGAGACGGGGAACGATCACTCCGGTGTTTCTAGAGCGCCGCGGTGTGCATCGCCACCAGACCCGGTCCACCGCGTCGAATCCAGCCGCGAAACCCCCAGCGGACGGCAACACCGGTCGGGTCTTGGTCTGCTTCTACCCTTCACCTTCGCCGGTCCTTGCTCCCGGTCACCCGAGCGCCACCTCGGTCTTCGTCACCCGTTGGGCGCACACAGCAAACCCCATGTCGCATGCCGCCGCACTCGGTCGCCCTCCGTGGTTGCGTGTCTTACTGATTTTCAGTCTCAGTGATTGCGCAATTCGAGAAGCAAGACCGCTTCTGAAATCGAAGCCGAGACCCAACCAGAAGAGGGGAGCTCACGCCGCTGAAATCGTTTCAGATGGCGGGTTTCGCCACCGGATTTCTCAACGCGAAACGGATCGCGTCGGTTACCCTTCTACTGTTGTCTCGAAAAAAAACTGTCGCGCACGCCGCGCGACGGGGGCCATGAAGCGGGGAGAATGACCATGAAGAGCGCAACCAAGAGGCGAATGGGTGAAGTGATCGCGATGAGTGCGGCGTTCGCGCTGAGCGGATGCAGTATCGAGGCTGAGGAAGACCGGGGTGTCACGGGCGAGGCAGAGGTCTGCGGGCCGTGGCTCGACGGTGTCTATCCAATGATGGCGAACCTGGCGATCACCGTGGGCAACGAACTGAAGCGCTTCGAAGCCACCACCGACATGGCGTTCGTCAACAATCGCGTGCGACTGACCTCAACCGCCTACGACCGCTGTGACGACCTCGGCCTGCCGGGCTGCGAGAACGTCAAGGGCATCCTCGACATGCAGGAGGCGCCGTTGATCGAACGAAACGGCAGGCGCCTCTTCGATCCCGTCCAATACCAACAGCAGCTTCGCGTCTACCTCGAACGGCAGAAGATCGCGGAGCAGCGCCCGTGCAACCAGGCTGACTCGGCCTGGTGCGCCACCCACGAGGTGGACCTCGATCATGTCGAGCCTGGGGTTTGCGTCCTGGACTACTGGTACGAGATCAACGTCCTCAGTTGCTCCGGATCCCAATGCGACGTGCGTCGGCTCTCGACGAAGCTCATCTTCGCCGGGTATCCGGAGAACGGATACCTCCACCCCACCTACCGGCTCTACGTGTCTCCCCCGCAGGTCGGGATCGATCCCCCCTTGATCGCGATGGTCGAGGGCGCCCCGCTCCCACTCGTTGGGTCCTGCATCAACTCACCCGTCGTCTATGACCCCCCACACGACCACCTCGGCGCCTGCTGCGTCGCCAACGGTGTTCCGGGGACCCTCATCCAGGCCTCCTGGAACGTGAACACCTTGTACTGCAAGCCGAGCTGAGCAAATCCACCGGCAGGAGCACGGTCCACGCCCCCCGCGGTGGAAGGGGAGCCCGAGGTCGCGCAAGTGGCACGCAAAGAGGTGTGGCGCGAACGAGGCCTGGAGGAGCAATCAGGGTTGGCTGGCGCGACAAATCGGCAACCCAGAGCGGCGACCAGGTTGATCGCTGCGTCAGATCGGCGACCCAAGCCGGCGGAGCCGGAACCAAGCAGGCCAGGCCATCAGCGGTCAGAGGTCAGGTAGAACCTGAAGACCCTGATCGCTGACGCCTGATTGCTGACAGCCACGAGAACACCGAAAAAGCTTCTGCCAGATCCGGTCAAGATCACACCGCTAAGGGACTAGCGCACCGAACCGGCAGCAGAGCTCGCCCGATGCACCGTTGGAAACGTACCCTCGCCGGGCATGGGTACGTTTCCAGCCGCGCCGTTGCTGTCGACAACCCGGTTGTCGCTCTAGGTCCCGGCCTCCGCTCGCGTGGCGGACCGCACGAGAGATCGAGCGGTCCTCCGCGTCGCCAGCCGACCCGCGCCAGGAGGTGCGGCCACCGCAGCCGTGAAAACCCGCTGGGAGCAGATCCTTCGTAACGGCTGAGATATCGCGTAGTTAGGCGCAAATGACGGGAGACAAACCAGGGCCTGTCGGGTAGGTA
>JAFGBI010000214.1 GCA_016933275.1 Polyangiaceae bacterium
CCACCGACCGTCGAGCCACCGGTGGGCGTGCCGCCGGAGCCACCGACCGTCGAGCCACCGGTGGGCGTGCCGCCGGAGCCACCGACCATCGAACCACCGGTGGAGCTCCCTTCGCCGCCCGAGCTCGTTCCCCCCGCCGGCAGCCCGACTCCGCCCGTTCCGAGAGCTTGACCTCCGGTGGCCACGCCGCCCGATCCAGCATCATTGCCATCGGAAGGATCGTTCCCCCCGCAGGCAATCAGGATGATCGGGGTGAGCGCCACAGCGAGTCGATCCATCCGCATGTTCTTCTTCCTTCCAGGCAGTCTTCCCGAAACGCTGGGGGAACGCCGCGGCTCGGTGTTCGTGGCGATCGCCGGTGGATGGGCGGCTGCTCAGGGACTTTACGCGCAATTCACCCCGCTTGCCAGGTTCGGTCCTATGGTTGGAAGAATAGGAGGCGGGGCGGAGGGCGTGCGGGTTCTTCCTGCGCTCCCGGGCATCAGGGGCCAGCCCCCAGGCTGGAACACCGCCGCGGCGCACCAGCTCACCAGGAAATGGGAACCGGTCCAGACCACGTCGGTGGCGGTCGAGCCGCTGGTCACGCTGTCTCCTATCACTCGATCCGAGCCGCCGAGCACCTCCCCCGATCGGTCGAGCCAGCGCACTGCCGGACGATCGCTCGCGTCCCAGCGCGCGCTCGTCGCCACCGCCACCCGGCGGGTCCCCACCGCCACCCGGAAGCCCGCGGTGACGTTTCGCTCGAGCAGCACCCTGGGCGCTCGCGTCACGAACGCGGTCGACAGGTCGCCGATGAAGGCGTTGGGCTCCGGTCGCGAGCCGTCGAACCCGAGCTGCCAGAGCGCGACCAGCCCCTCGGGCCCTTCCCAGGCCACGGTGCCGAACGTCCAGCGACAGCTGTAGCCGCCCGACGAGAGCTCGGTCGTGCGAAGCTCGTAGATCTCCCAGGGGGACAGCCCCAGACCCTCGTCGGCCAGACCATCGCTGTCGTTTTCGACCCCGTTGCACGTCTCTGCCGTCCCCGATCCCGGCCCGCAGAACTCGTCTTCGCGGCACTGCGTGACCGAGGCGCGACACTTCCCGACGCCGCAATCGACGACGGGGAACTCCTCGTCGACCGCCCCGTCGCCGTCGTCGTCGACGCCGTTGCACGTCTCCTCCACCACCGCGCCCGCACCCGGGGCGCCGGCGGTGCGCAGGTGCACCGTCCACTCGCCGGTCGTGCGTATCCCGTGGGTGAACGCCCTGGTGCGCCGGCGTGGCTGGCGGCCAGGCATGGTGAGCGTTGCGTGTCCGGTCGACGGGGCACCCGCCGGCGTGGACTCAGGCGAACGCCGTGGTATCATGAGCGCGCGGTGTCCTGGGGGGTGTTTCGACGGCTAGGCTCATGGCGTTGCCCCGCCTTCCTCGTGGCGGCAGCCAGCATTGCCGCCTGCGGACGCACGCTTCCCTTCGATTGGGATGGCCTCGCCGAGTGGTCCGCCACCGGTGGTGCTGCGGGGGCGGCCAGCGGTAGCCCCGGTTTGGGAGGGGCGACCACGGGCGGTTCGGACGCTCCTGGGGAGGCTGGCGGGACTTCGCTCTCCTCCGGCTCGTCCGGGGTGAGTGGCGCGGGCGGTTGGACCTTCGCCCTCGGTGGCTCGCCATACGCTGGCGGCTCGTCGAACTCGGGCGCGACGAGCGCATGGGGAGGCGGCGGGGATTTTGGTCACACCGGCGGTCTCGGGGCAGGGTCCGTATGCGACCCGAATCCTTGTCAGCACGGCGGCACCTGTTTCGATCTCGGAGAACGCGTGGTCTGTGATTGCGTTGCCGGGTTCTTTGGGGTGACCTGCGAGCTTACGCCGAGCGCGGTGGGCGTCGGAGACGGAAAGACGTGCGTCCTCTTGTCCAACGGTACCCTGACCTGCTGGGGCAATGACTACTGCGGGACGGCCCGACCTCCGAGAGGCACGTTCACTGCGCTCGCGGTAGGGGGCAGCCACGCCTGCGCCCTCTCCACGAACGGCGTGACCATCTGCTGGGGCTGCAACGACAATGGCCAGGCCTCGCCGCCGGCAGAGACGTACACCAAGCTCGTGGCGGGGAGGAACCATAGCTGCGGGATCCGCGCGGACGGTACCGTCGCCTGCTGGGGCTCGAACGACTCGGATCAGTCTTCTCCTCGACCGGGGACATTCAGCGCGCTCGCTGCAGGTGGGGACCATACCTGCGGTGTTCGCACGGACGGGACGGTCGCCTGTTGGGGCCAGAACGGTATGAGAGAATCCTCCCCCCCCGAAGGGACGTTCGTGGCCCTCGCTGCTGGCGCCTACAGCAACTGCGGGATCCATCCGGACGGCACTGTCGCCTGCTGGGGGTACGATTCCTCCGGCAATCCATCGCACCTTGGCGGGACCTACACCGCGGTCGATACCGCCATCAGCCAGAGCTGCGGGATCCACCCGGATGGCGCGCTCGAGTGCTGGGGCTGGATGGACATGTCGTTCGAGTTCCCGCAGGGGACCTTCACCGCGGTCGATGTCGGCCAGATCCATGGTTGCGCCATTCGTACCGACGGTCCGCTCGCTTGCTGGGAAGGCACACGTTTTCACCTCCGCTCGCCCCCCGGAGGCGCGTTCCTCACCATGGCGGCGTCCCAGTATCGCCAGTGTGGGATTCGCATCGATGGCACGCTCACCTGTTGGGGCCACGATGGCTGGCCTGACACGGGGACGTTCACCTCCGTTGCCCTTGGCTACGACCATGGTTGCGCCATTCGGTCCGACGGGACGCTCACCTGCTGGGGGGACAACGATGCGGGCGAGGCCTCTCCGCTCCAAGGGACCTTCACCGCGGTCGGAGCCGGCTACGCCCATAGCTGCGCTGTCCGCACCGAGGGCGCGCTCGCCTGCTGGGGAGAGGACGCCTTCGGCGAGACCCTGCCCCCCGAGGGAACCTTCACCGCCGTCGCGGCGGGATACTCCCATAGCTGCGCTGTGCGCGCCGACGGTAGGCTGGCGTGCTGGGGCTACGATGGCTTCGGACAGTCCTCCCCCCCCGAGGGAACGTTCACCTCGGTGGCCCTGAATTACGGCAATAGCTGCGGCGTGCGCACCGACGGGACCCTCGCCTGCTGGGGCCGGGACGACTACGGGCAGTCCTCCCCTCCCGAGGGAACGTTCTCCTCGGTGGGGCTGGGCTTCTTCCACGGCTGCGGCGTGCGCACCAATGGCACCCTCGCTTGCTGGGGTTCGAACACCTACGGTCTCTCCCCTCCGCCCGAGGGAGTGTTCCTCGGCGTGTACGTGAGCGGCGACTACGCCTGCGCCATTCGCGAGCTCGATCTCGCCATCGTCTGTTGGGGGGCGGTCGCCAGGTGAGCTCGGCGGGTGTCCGCAGACCACGAGAGCATCTCTCGGACGATCCGGGCGCAGTCCTCAACGCCGCTCGTCCCCGTTCCTCATCCTGGCACGGGCTGACGGTGGGATCGGCCGTGCCTCGACCCCGCGGGAGAAGGTCTGCAGCTGTGAGTACCCGCCGTCGTCCTGCACGCCGAGCCCGGATCGCTGTGCGCAGAACGGAACCGACGCGCCCCGAGGAGCCGGCGCGAGCAAGGTGTGCAGACGCGCGTCTGCACATGTGCGCGCCGAGGGCTGGCGTGGACGAGAGGGTCGGCGCCATCGCACCCCAGCCTCCCCGAACGGCGGTTTTCGAGCCGCGACGCGGCGGTTCGCCCGCGGCGCACCGGGACAGATGCTCGCCCGCGGGTCGTGGCACGGCGGTTGCTCCGTCGGGTGGCGATCACGCGAGAGGGACCAAGGCTCGATGCCACTTTCGGTCAACCCACTGCTCCGGGCCCGGTACGTCATCTTCGCCGGTGTGCTCGCGATCTTTCTCTGGGGCACCGTCGCCGTCGTCCGCGGGTTCGCCGTCGACAACTCGGTCGGGGTCTGGTTTGCCCAGGACGACCCCGCGCTGGTCGAGTATCGGGAGCACCTGAACGAGTTCGGGGCGACCGAGTGGACGCTCCTGATGGTGGAGACCGATTCGCTCGAGTCCGCGGAGTCCTGGCGCGAGCTGCGGGGACTCACCACGGCGCTCGGCGAGGTGGACCACGTGCGGCGGGTCGTCTCCCTGGCGAGTCTGGCCGGCGCCGAAGGACGCCCGGCGGAGCTCCTCCGGCAGCTGGAACGTCACCCCGTCGCACGCAACTTGCTGTCCACGGCGGGGGGCGCGAGTCGCACGGTGTTGCTGCTGGAAACGGACAACTTCCTCAACCGTCAGGATGCCTACCGCCAGGAGCTGGTCGACGCCGTCCACGCCACGGTTCGCCGCTATCCGTCGATCACCGACCACGCCGTCGCCGGCACCTCCGTGATCAACGCCGAGCTCAATCGCTCCGCGCTGCGGGACATGTTCCTGTTCTTCACCCTGGTCACGCTGCTCGTCTTCTCCATCAGTCTGGCGCTGTTCCGCTCGTTCCGAGACGCCGCGGTTCTGCTCATCGGCGCCGCGGGCACGGTCGTGGTCACCATGGGGTTCGTCGCCGCCGCCGGCTACAGCCTCAACATGGTGACGATCATGCTGCCCACGGTGCTGGTCTCGCTCAGCGTGGCCGACACCATCCACCTCATCTTCGCCTTTCGCGAGCGGCTGGCTCGCGGCAGCGCCCCGCGGCCCGCCGCCGAAGAGGCGTTGCGCGAGCTCGCCCCGCGCCTGGTGCTCACCAGCGTGATCCTGATGGGCGGCTTCGGATCGATGATCGCCTCGTCGTTCCTGCCCACCGCCAACTTCGGTCTCTTCTCGAGCCTGACCCTGCTGCTCGCCCTGGTCGCCGATCTGCTCCTCCTGCCGCTCGCGCTGCGAGGGTGGGGGCAGTGGCGCGCCGGACGGGCCCTTCGTCGCGCACCGAGACGAGGGGGCGAGACCGGGATGCGTCCTTTCACCACCCAAGAGGAGGACCTGACATGACCCATTCGCACGCGAACTCGCCACGTGTCGAGGTGCGTCCCGCCGCGCCTGGCCTGCAGCGGATCGAGCGCCTCGTGCCTTCCGCGCGGAAGCCCGAGGCAGACCCGACGACGGCAAGCGCGGCCTACGCGCGCTACTGCCGGCCCAAGCTCGTCGATCTGCTCCAGAGTCTGCGGCTCGACGTTAGCTACGAGAAGGCATCGGGGAGCTATCTGTATCTTCGGGATGGTGATCACCCCGACGCGCTCACGCCGGTGCTGGACCTGGTGAGCGGGTTCGGCGCCTGCCTCTTGGGTCACAACCCACCTGAGCTCAAGTGGGCGCTGGTCGAGCAGCTCGACCAGGACACTCCCGTCTTCGCGCAGAGCGCCGTCCACGGGGCCGCCGCGCGCCTGGCCACACAGCTCAACGACCTCTTGGGCACGAAGGGCCGCTACCTGTGCACCTTCACCAACAGCGGCACGGAGTCCGTGGAGGCCGCGCTGAAGCACGCCTACAAGGTGCGGTTCGACTGGATCCGCAGGACCTACGAGCGCGTCACCCGGGAGCTTCACGAGCTCTGCACCCGAATCGAGGTCGAGGGTCTCGAGGTCGCGCTGCCGGACTCGACGAAGCCGGCGAGCAAGTTTCGGGACGACTTGGACGAACGCAACGTGGCGGAGCTCGACCGGTTCCGGCGCTCGCCCGTGGTGATCGCCCTGAAGGGATCCTTCCACGGGAAGACCAGCGCGGCGCTCAAGGTGACCTTCAACCAGAGCTACCGCGAGGGGTACGAGGGGCTCAGCGCTATCGAACCGATCTTCGTGGACCCCGCGGAGGTGGCGCGGCTGCCGGAAATCGTGGGCGAACGATCGATCGAGTTCCTGGTGCCGCGGCTGGAGCACGGTCGCGTGGTGGTGGAGCGCCTCACCGCGACCCGCGCCGTCGCGCTCATCTTCGAGATCGTCATGGGCGAGGGCGGCATTCGCGAGCTCAGCGCGTCGACGCTGAGCTCCCTGGCGGCACTGCACGCCGAGCTCGGTGTGCCCTACGTCATCGATGAGATCCAGACCGGGTGTGGTCGCACCGGCGCGATGTTCGCCTATGCGGCGACGGCCCTCGGGGCCATCGAACCGGAGTACCTGCTCCTGGGCAAGGCGCTCGGCGGTGGTCTGGTGAAGATCGGCGCCACGCTCATCCACGAGCGGGTATACGATCCGGACTTTGGGATCCTGCACACCTCGACCTTCGCCGAAGACGATCCGTCGTGCACCGTCGCCAGCCGGGCTCTCGACGCGATCACGAGAGACCGGGGAGCGCTGCTGACGGAGATTCGAGAGAAGGGCAGCTATTTGAAGGCGCGGCTCGAGGACCTCGCTCGCGAGCACCCCGACCTGGTGCGGGAGGTGCGCGGCCGGGGCCTGATGCTCGGGCTCGAGCTCGGTTCACCGAGCGATCGATCACCGCTGTTCCGTCAGGCGGCCCGGCAGGGCTTCCTGTCACTCTTGATCGCCAGCTACCTGCTCCACCACCACCGGATCAGGGTGCTCGCGCCCCTGACCACGCTGCTGAAGGGAAACCCGGGCAAGCAGCGAGCCTCGATCCTGCGGATCCAGCCCGCCGTGACGATCACGCGCTTGGAGATAGATCGCTTCGTCGCTGCGCTGCGCGAGGCGCTGGCCATCATCGACTGCAACGATGAATTCCTACTCGTCGGGCACCTCGTCGGCCAGGCAGTGCCCGCGGAGCGGCGGCGCGCCCCCCAACCGCGTCCGGTCGCCCATCCACTGCCGGAGCGCCGCGAGGACATCGACGCCCGGGTGGGGTTCGTGTGCCACGCCACCTCGCTGGCCCATTTGGTGGAGTACTACCTCCCCTCCTTCGCCCGCTATCGCTGGGACGAGCAGCGCGTCGTCTGCTGGTGGAACCGCCTGGCATGGTTCCTCGAACCCGACGTCGTGCACGTCGCGTATGTCACGCACGACGATTTCGTGGTGGAGGCGAACCTCGTCGCCGTGCCGTACCTGCCCGAGACGATGATCCAGACCCTCGTCGCGGCGAAGGCGGGACGACCTTGGGCTCGGCGGAGACTCGAGGAGATCCAAGACCGGATCCAGGATGCGGTGACGGTCGCGCGTGAGCTCGGGGACGACGCTGTCCCCACCTCGATGGTCGGGCTCGGTGCGTTCACGTCCATCGTTACCCATAACGGAACGACGCTCAACGACCACGAGGTCCCCATCACGACGGGCAACGCATACACGGCGGGCCTGATGATCGAGGCGATCGCGGAGTCGGCTCGCTGGCGTGGGCTGATGACCCGCGACACGACGGCCGCCGTGGTCGGAGCTGCGGGAAACATCGGGTCGGTGCTGGCGGCCTTGCTCTGCGAGCGGAGCCAGCACGTGCGGCTCATCGGGCAGGCGCGTGGAGATGGCCTCGCCCGCCTCGTTCGGGTTCGTGAGGCATGCCTCGGCCATGTGCTGGAGCTGGCCGCCGCGTCGCTGTCGGCGGGGCAATCCCCTGCGCAGGTGCAGCTATCCGGCCTGGCCGGCGCGATCTACGCCGAGGTGCTCCGACCGCTGCTCGAGGGAAACGCCAGCTCTCCCGACCAAGTCGCCGTCGTCGCTATCCTGCGCGGCGCTGCGACCGTCGGGCTCGAGGACGGGGCGCGGCTCGACCGGCTGGTGGCCGAACACCATCGCTGCGACACGAACCCGTACCTGACCGTGCACACCGATCTCGATGCGCTGCGCGACGCGGACATCGTCGCCGTCGCCACCAACTCCACCGATTCCCGACTCATCACCCCGGAGACCGTACGGCGAGGAGCCATCGTCTGCAGCGCCTCGGTCCCCTCCGACCTCAGTCGCGCGTTCGCCGACCACCTGGATGACTATTGCGTCTTCGACGGGGGCTTCACCCAGTTGCCGGAGGGCAACACCATCGACTGGATCGGCATGCCCGGCGAAGGCCGAGCTTTCGGCTGCCTCGGCGAGACCCTGCTCATGGGTTTCGAGGGGCGCAACCGGACCTTCGCTAAGGGCACCCTCACCGCTACTCAGGTGCGGACCGCCCGCGAACTCGCCGCGCAGCACGGCTTTCGTCTCGGCGCGTTCAAGCTCGCGGAGGCGGTGCATCCGTGCCCTGACCTCGCCACCCCCGGTCTCGGGATCCCCGCCCCTCGGAGAGCATCATGAACGACACCGACCGCGACGCGTCCGACACCGGCGCGCTTGCCGACCTCACGTCCGTGGCCGAGATCGTTACGGATCGTCTCCCACGCTACGACCGGCGTCCCGCCATCCGCATCGACGACGGGCAGCGCTACGTTACCGTGGGGTACGACGAATACCTGACGAGCGTGCAGCGGATGCTCGCTTACTTTCGGGCGCAGCGAGCCGAGCAATGCGTCGTTGCCACGTTCGTCAAGAACCGTGTGGAGTGGGACATGACGGCGCTCGCCGCGCTGACCACCGCCAATGTCCTGTTCCCGCTCGACACCACCATGAGCGACGAGGAACTCCGTCACCTCCTGCGCCTGAGCCCTCCGGAGTACGTGGTGGTCAGCCTGGCGCAGCGCGCTAGGATGCAGTCGCTCCTCGCTCGACTTGGGCTCCGGCCGACGGTGCTGCTCGCCGATGTCCTTCGGGTGTTCGAGGACGTCGGCGCGCCGCCGCTGGCCGACCTCGCACCCAACGAGGTGCCGATGTCCTCGCTCCCCGCGCCCGGAGCGGGGCCGATCGCGCCGAGCTCGCGGCTCGACAACCCCGACACGGTGCTGGCTCGCTACTGCACCTCGGGCACCACCGGGATGCCGAAGGTGGTCCTCATCACCCACGGCAATATCGTGGCTCAGCTGCGCGAGGCTCAAGGGATCGTCAAGCTGCGCCGCAACGAGGACCTGCTCAATATCGGTCTGTACACGCACATCGCGACCTTGCTGGAGTTCCTGGTCGCCAAGTCCCTGGGCTTCGCCGTCACGTACTTCACCCGCGAGGCGGACGAGCACGGCGTGCTCGAACAGGAACTCGGCAAGCTTACCCGCCAGGGAGTGCGGATCAAGGGCCTGATGGCGGTGCCGAAGTTCTGGATTTTCCTGATGAAGGAGGTGCTCGAGGAGCTCAAGAACAAGCCGTCCCTCAGGAGCCTCTACCACTACCTTACCGGAATCGAGAAGCACGCGAAGCTTCGT
The DNA here is from genome assembly GCA_016933275.1 of Polyangiaceae bacterium. Lineage (GTDB taxonomy): Bacteria > Myxococcota_A > Polyangia > Polyangiales > Polyangiaceae > JAFGBI01. The sequence continues at coordinate 9,128 of JAFGBI010000214.1, forward strand.
GACATCGGTACCGTCGATACGGCGAAGCTTCTGGCCGTTCGACGCCGGTTCCGCAACCAGATGGGGGGGTACTTCAGCTACGGCGTCTCTTCTTCCACGAAGATCGATCCCGGGGTGGTGGAGATCTTCGCCAAGCTCGGGGTCACCGTCATCGACATCTACGGTGCCACCGAGGCCGCGGGCATCATCGCCAGGAACAGGCTCAACGAGAGCCGGCGCGGTTCCTGCGGCAGGCTCTCGCGATGGCTCGAGACACGGCTCGAGGGCCCGCGACGCATCCCCGGCATCGAGGGCGTGGTCGGCAAGCTGCAGATCCGAGGGCCGGTGGTCTGTGCCGGGTACGTCGGTGAACCCGCCGGGAACCATCTCGACGGTGACGGCTTCTACTCCACTGGTGATCTCGTGACCGTGGACGACGCTGGGTACGTCTACCTCGTGGGTCGGGAGAAGGAGCTGTTGCCGTGGGACGACGGCTCCTACGTCGATCCCATGCACGTGTCGAACCTGCTCGTGCGCTCGATCTACGTCAAGGACGCGCTGGTGACTCGCCTGGGTGACGACCCGTACCTCAGTGTCTTTCTGCTCCCGGACTACCCGCGCGTCCTCGCCGATCCAGAGTTCAAGCAGCGCGTCGCCCTGGGGCTCACCCCCGAGCAGGCACTCTGGCCCCTGCTCGGCGAGGCCGTCGCGTATGCTCAGTCGCTGGCGAACATCACCCCCCGGCTGGGTACGCGGCGCATCTACCTCCTCACCCGGAAGCTTTCCCGCACTCCCACCCACAAGATCAAGCTCGCCCACGAGCTCGGTCACCTCGACCTCACCTCCTACCTCGAGGATGCGACGGAGCGCTCGGCGTCGCGCGACCCTCGAGGTTCGCCGCCCAGAAACCGCGGCGCGGACCATCCGGTGCCGGCCCGATCGCACGACCCCGCGTTCTAGGCTCGACCTGGGCGGTTCTAGAGCACCGATCAGGTTGCCGACAGCAACGGCAGCGCTGGAAACGCGTCCGTGCGAGGCGAGGACGCGTTTCCAGCGCTGCCTC
>JAFGBI010000215.1 GCA_016933275.1 Polyangiaceae bacterium
GAGGCAGCGCTGGAAACGCGTCCTCGCCTCGCACAGACGCGTTTCCAGCGCTGCCGTTGCTGTCGGCAACCTGATCGGTGCTCTAGCTTCTTCCCGCAACGCCGGCACTCCTTCGGGTGACAGTCGACGAAATCGTCCACCTGCTCCGGTGGGACGAGGACCCGCATCTTCGCCTTGCGTCCCGGCCGTCCGCCGCGTTTGCGGTGACTCCGCCTTGCCTTCTTCTGCCGACTGGTCCGCTGCTCCGGGCTGTCCGACGACGGGGGCTTGCTGGAGTTGGACGAGTTCTGTCTCTGCCCGCTCGAAGACCAACCCGCTCCGGCGGTTGCCGAGTTGCTGAGCGTTAGCGAGAACACCGTCTACTCCCGAGAGATGGCCAGGGTACGGCTCTCTACCGAGGAAGACTGGCGGCGTCATGTGCACGAATCGACGACGAGGAGTGACGGAACTCGATCCCGAAAACACTTACGGACCAGAAAGCGACGCGACGACGCGCGCCAAAGGATGTCATGTCGAACTCGATCCAGAAGTCCTCTCGTGGGTTTCTCGTTGGCACCTGCCGCACCACCTGGCTTGGCGCGGTGCTCGTCGGGTTCCTGAGCGCGAGCTGCTCGGACGACGTCGTCGTCGGCGACGCGAAGGATCTCCCGGGCGAATGCGACGACTGCGAGGCTGCCGACGCCTCCGAGTTCGTCGACGCGGCCGAGCCCGCCGACAGCTCCGTGGCGCCTGCCGCGGAGCCTGCCGCCGTCCCGACCCCCAAGGTCCCGGTTCGGACGGTTGCGGACGCAGAAGCACGATCGGCACACGACGCCAAAAGGTTCACCCCAGACTCGCTGGCCGAGCTGGCCGGCGCGGTCTTCACCGGGTACATCGAGGGCGGGAGCGACCTGACCCTGGGGGTCGGGAGAGATCAGTCCGCGACGCTCGTCGTCGGCGAACGCGCGGCGCTCCCGGTCAAGGACGCTGCCTATCTGTGCGGGGAGGAGGATCTGCTAGTCGGTTGCTCGATGCGGTACGAAATCACCGGCTTCTGGACGGCCAGACTCCGACGATACCCCCGTCCACTTCGAGCTCACCTTGGTCAACGAGTCCGGCGATCCCCTCCCGACGGCGGCCGTCGACGTGCTCTTCCGCCATTCTGGCGCCGACGAGGTCAAGCCCACAGACAGCACCGGTACGGCCCGACAAGCTCGGAGGGAGCAGCCTCGCCTTCGCTCGGCTCTCGGACGAGGCCGCAGTGGAATCCCTTCGTACCGCCCTCGTCCCCGTCTGGAACCAGCCCCGGCGCGTGCAGGATCGCCGCGAAGAGGTCCTTGCCGAGGAGGACGATGATACCTCCATCGTGTTCTTCCGCTCCTCTCTGCCACCCGAAGCGGATAGGTCCCCGCCTACTTGTCGGCTGCCTCGCCGGGGTCGCGCTCCTCGCCTGTCGAAACGCCGCGCCGGATTCCGATCCACGGGCGGGCGCGGCGACGCCCCGCCCTGAGGCGTCCGCTGCGCTCGCCGCGGGTGGGCCGTCCGCGGCCTCTTCGGGGCGCCCGGCGCCTCCCTCCCCGTTCGAGCTCGTCATCGACGACGCCTGCACGAACGAGACCACCCTCGATGATCTCGGCGACACCACGCTCCTGATCTCGCGCACCGGCGCGCGCCTTGTGGGGCCGGGGCAGTCGTTACGGGACGCCCGTGACGTCGGCGCCGGGCTGCCGGGTCCTCGGGCGGCGGCGACCCTGTTCGCAACCCGACCGCTCGTGTTGAGCGTCCTGCTCCAGGCGTACCCGCACGCTCCCATCGCGCACGATGGTCGCCTCTACCTCCTGGGGCACGACGGCTTCGGCGAGCTCACGCACGACTTCGGCGTCAACCTCGCCGCGGTGCCCGTCGAGGCGGGGACGGTCGTGGTCGGCTGGGACCAGGACCTGCAACGGGGAGACCCGGATTCCGTGCCGGCCGGCAACGTCACGCGCGCGGCGCTCCTCGCCGTCGGCGGGGCCGTGACCGCGCTCTCTCACTGGCCCCGCGCGATGACCTGGGAGCCGTGCTCTACGCCGCGGACGATCTGGGCGCGCGCCGCGCGACCCGGGCAGCCCGGCGGTTTCGTCCTGCGCGTCCCGCTGGCGGGCGAGGCGCGCTTCTACCCGATCCCCGGCACGGGGGCGTGCCGCGGCACCGACCGGGCCTCGCGGCTCGCGACCGTGGACGAGCCGACGGACGACTCCGTCCGCGTCACGGTCGATCGTGATGTCGGCTGCGTCGCCACTGGTGCCGCGGCGATCTACCGCCTGCACGCGCCGTCGGGCCGCTGGGTTCGGGAGGGGGAGGCCACCGCTTGGCGCGCGCCGGAGCCGGAGGGGGCGCTTGTCGAGGCGCGCGGCGTCACCTTCGAGCTCGAGGACGGCAGGGTGGCGGTGACGGACGGGCACGCGACAGAGCGCGTCCCGCTCGACGTCGTGGCGCCCCGACCGAACGATCCCGCCCGCCAGAGCTGGCTCCTGGTGACCGCCGGCGGTCGCGACGTCTGGGTGCGCACCCGCGCCGGCTCGCGGTGCAAGATCTACCGCTACACGCCGCAGGGCTGAGCGAGCGCCTGCGCGCGCGATCCCGGCTCGCCTCGCGAGAGACTCGCACCATCGTTGCAGCGTAGCGCTGGCACGTTCTGTGAGCTGCGCGTCTCCCGCGGAGAGGAAAAGACGTTCAACCTGGATTTCGCGCCTCCCAACGCGCCGAACGCGGAAAAGGCTCGGAATCTGCTTCGGATTCCGGCACGTCGTCCCTCGTCGGCGCGAAATCCAGGTTCAACCGTCCTGGTCGTCGGGCCAGGTTACATGATCGCCTCTCATGCGATCGAGATCGCGCGGCGATGCTGCAATCTCGGCCAGGGTGAGCGAATCCGAAGCGCGGCTCGGCGGTGCGGCGGCGGGTGGGGCGCTGCGGGGACGGGCCGGACACAGGATGGACCTAATTGCGAAGCTGCGGCGCGACCGTTCAACTACTGCGTTACCGGAGTACCGTCATCGAGGCACGAGTAGAAGGAGTTGTACCCGTCGACGGTTTCCACCTGGACGTTGTTGGCCCAGGCGCAGGTCGGCATGCAGCAGTCCTGCATCGTGGTGGTGTGGTAGCCGCTGCTGAATCCAGCAGCCTGCGCCTGTGCTGCGGTCTGCACGGCGGGGTCCGCCTCGGGGAGACCGGGTTCGGGAGGGATCTTGCATCCGGTAACCTCCATCAGGTGAGTGGGGCAGACCACGCGCTTGGCGTAGACGTTCCAGTTCTCGTGGTAGTACGTCTCCGCCTGGTTGGACTGGATGCAGCTGTAGCGTGACTCCGCCTCGAGCACCGGGTCTGCCGCGCTGATCTCGTTACATGCGACCTCGAGCCTCTCCTGACAACTGGCGTCGGCGATCAGCGCGTCGCTCAGGCCTCCATCCTGGCCGGTGCAGTTCACGCTGTCCGGGCCGGGCTTGACGCCGCCGGCACCAGGCTGGCCAATGCTGGGGTACTCCGTGTACTGCGAGTATCCGAAGCTACTCGCCATCCCCAGATCGGCGTTGCAGGCGTTGAACGCCCCCAACCCACCCGCAGCCATGAAGACGTCGAAGCCCAGGGCGCCCGAGGCAGCCGTGTTCGCGCTCTGCACGATCAACGGCGGAGGCGGTGTGATGGCCGGGAGGTACAGGTAGGTCGGCACGTCGAACACCAGCTGGTAGCACTGGCAACAGGAGTTCGGCAGGCCCGCGTCGAGGTTCGA
>JAFGBI010000216.1 GCA_016933275.1 Polyangiaceae bacterium
ACACCCCTCCACGATGTTGGAGGCGACCGACACAGCCGCCTTGCGCATCTGAAGGGTAAGCCCGAACTTCTCCTCCGGAGGCATCCGCCCCGTGTGCCTGTAGACCGCGCACGCCAGCTGGTCCGCCAACTTGAACGCCTTGAGCTTGCTGTGATCGCGCATCAGACCTACAGCCTACAGCCTACAGCCTACAGCCTACAGCCTACGGCCTACAGCCTGCCTCTTCCTTTGGTTGCGGCCGAAGGCTGCGCTGTTGACTTGAGGCAGCAATCAACCTGATTGCTGCTCTAGCGGGACGGCTCGGTGCCTGGGGCTTGGCTGATTCGCTTCATGTACGCGCGGATCGCGGATTCCTGCGCACGGGCCTGGGCGATCGCCAGGACCGGGATCAGCGCCTGCTGCGTCTCGTTGAGCTTCGTTACGAACGTATCGTCGAGCGGAGTGTCGTGGTCGAGGCGGTCGTAGAGTTCGTCGAAGACCTCCACGCAGCCCGGGGGGAGATCGGGAGCGGGGACCTGTAGCTGCCCCTGACGATTGTGGTGGAGCGCTCGATCCACGGCGAGCACGGCGGCGGCGACGTCGCCGTGCTCGAGCCACGTGAACACCTTCTTGATGATCTCCTCCGGCTTCTCGAGGAGCCCCCGGTAGGACTGGAAGTGCACGGGATAGCAGCGCGTCGCCGCGTCTCGAATGAGCTGGAAGAGGTCGTTCCACCACTCGACGGCGGGGGCGAGCGACTCCTCTCCCTTGCGGGATGGGTCGAGGTCGCGGGCGACGTGGGTCATCGTGCGGATCTTCTGGAGCGAGGCGGTGTGTTCTCGCCAAGGACGGTACGTCACGAGGACTCGGTCGAGGAACGCGATGTCCGAGCGAACGATGCCGGCCGCGAACACCTTCACGACGTGCTGTCGTGTATCGTCCGGGAAGAGGTAGCGCCCGGTGGTCGGATCCGGGTTCGTGCCGTGGCCGATTCCACCCGTCAGCTTGGACTCGTAAAACCCATGTGGGTTGGCCTCGAGCATCGTCTCCCCCCAGTTGCTGGGGAAGGCATTCCCGATCACAGGGAACCCGCCGGCGCGGAGGATCTGCATCCACATCGACGTTCCTGACCGCTTCGATCCCGACACGACAATCACCGCAAGGACCTCCAGCTCAATTCATGGGCCACTACGTCGACGGTCGTCGAAGACGGTCGTCGATGTCGCGGCGTATCCGTTCACGGAATCCTGACCTGAAACGACCGGCCGAGATCCGCTCCGTTGGCGGGGCCCCGCGCTCCGGGACCCAACGCGGGCCTAGGCGCGTTGGGGAGAGCGTGGGGGTTGCTCCTGCGCTCCCGGGACCCGCGTCGCCACGGGTCCCACGTTGCCATGGCAATGTGGGTGGCGGCGCGGCGTGCTCACGTACCCAAGTACGCTTCGCTCCCGGGACCCGCGTCGCCACGGGTCCCACGTTGTCTTGACAACGTGGGTGGCGGCGTGGGGTACTCATCGCGCCTGGCCAGCGAAGCGGCTTTCGGCCGGGGCGGCTCGGGCGTGAACGCATACGTCGCGGCATCGTAACGGACTCTCGCTGACGGGGAAGGGGAAAGGGACCGGGCAGGTCTCGCGCCGGTCGTTTCCCCTCGCGACGCCGCTTGGCGTGAGTAGGCTACCCGGGTGGAGCGGCTTTCGCGGTCCCTGCCATTCGTTCTCGCCCTGTCCCTCGTGCGCCCCGTGTTCGCCGAGGCGCCGCCTTCTCCGGCACCCGTGCCCGAGGCCGCCTCTACCTTGCCGGTAGTCCCGCCACCCGTTCTCGGCCGAGAAGACCTCGAACCCCCGCCCGATCCCTGGTTCATCGGGGCACAGGTCGGCTTCGGCACTGGCCTCGCTCCACACTGGGGAGGCCGCGCGGCGGTCTTCGTCGAGCGCTCGAAGCGCCGCGAACCGGCGATGCGGTTGGGGCTCGTGCTCCAGCCGAACCGCGGCGAGGCGGCGGGCATCGATTTTCGCCACACGGTCTACGCGTTCCGCGTAGAGCTCTGCTCTCCGCCCGTGGGCACCCCCACGCTCGAGTGGCGTGGGTGCGGGGCCGCCGATGGCGGTGTCGTCGTGACGGGCGCGACCGCGGACGATTCGTCGTCAGCCCACGACTCCTCCTCTTGGGGGGCACTCGGGCTCCACGCCCGGCTTCGCCAGTGGCTCGGCGCGAGGATCGGCGTCGAGGGCGAGGTCGGTGGCCTCTTCCCGCTCTCCCAGTACACGGTCGTCGTCGGTGGCGTGGAGCGGTTCCGCGACCGCGCGGGTTTGTCATTGGCTCTCGGTGTCGTAAGCCAGTTCGACTGAACGGCTCGGCTCGTCGGTCCTGCCGTTCCCGGGCCCCCGCTCAACAATCCGGGGTCGTTGCGGTAGGCTCCGCTGCCATGTCGCTCACCCTGCGATTCGAGAATGCCGGCCGGGCGCGCGGTGGGACAGTCCCCGCTCTCGTCTTGCTCGTCGCCTCTACCGTCATCGGGTCGGCCAGCTGTCGCACGGGTGGCCACGCTTGGGTCGACCCGCGGCCGCGAGCGAGGAGCGACTGGGGGTCGCCGAGCGCGGTCGCACCCCCGCCTGAGCCGATTGCGGCCCCGGCCCCTTACGCAGCGATCGATGGCCGAGTGATCGCCGAGGCTCGGGAGGAGGAGTCGTCGGACGCGCGCGCGCGCACCGTGGCCACGAAGAAGATCGAGGGTCGGGTGCTCGGCGTGTTCCGGAACACGTACTACGACTTCCCCGCGGAGCGTGACTTCGAGGGCTTGCTCGTGCCGCTCAGGAGCGCGAAGTGTGACAAGCTGGCGGACGTTCCGCGTGGCTTCTTCGAGGCCGTCTGCGTGCAAGGTAGCGGCACCCTCGGTGACGGCTCGACCGTGAGTTTCGCGAAGCGAGACTGCGAGTGCGCCGAGGTGTGCCCGCGAACCGGCCAGCGTATCTGTTTCGATCGCCTCGACCCCAGCCAGTACCCCTGGGGTCGAGGCGCCACGGGTGGTCCGATCACGCCGCTGCTCACGGTCGCCGTCGACAGCACCGTGATCCCCCTCGGGACCCCGATCTACATCCCCGAATACGACGGCCTCCCGCGTGACACGGGTAGCTCGTCGATCCACGACGGCTGCTTCATCGCGCAGGACCGCGGGCTCAAGGTGCAGGGCCAGCAGGTGGACATCTTCACGGGGCTTTCGGCGATGACCAAGCTGTGGAATCGCCTGGTCCCGAGCAACACCGGCGTCCGGGTCGTCCTCGACAACCCGAAATGTGCACGCGCGCCGGCTCCGTGAGCGGGGAGCCCTGGCGCTCGAGCGCCAACTCCTCGAGGATCTTCGGACCGTCGCCCGTACGCCATGGCTCCGACGAATCCCCTCAGCACCCGTCTCTACTAGCAACGTCGAGGTTCGTCCCAATGCTACCCGGACGTGGAGTCGCGCGAGGATCTCGTCGGCACCGTGGACTGCCTGACCGATCGGACTCCGGATGGCCAATGCACGCACCCGTGCGTGGTCGAGGCGCCTCCACGCGTCCGGTTCGACCGCGGACTCTGCTCCGCGCACGGGATGGACGACACGAAGGGGCCGTGCGCGCGACCGCGGGTGCGAGGGCGTCACCCGAGGAGCGTTCGGTCGTGCCAGAGCAGCATTTCCAGCGAGCCCACTTCGCGTAGCCACGGCTGGTCGTGGGGCCCCGGCGGGATCCGGAGCACGTGGGGCACGTCGAATTCCGTCAGGCGGTTGCTCAAGGCAACGGCACCCTCGCGGTAGGGATCCCAGGAGGAGGACTCGACGTGGATTGGTCGCGGTCCCACCCGGTCGAGCGTGCGGGCGAGGCGGTCGGCGTAGTCGCGCCCGTTCCACCCCTTGAACGCGCCCTGCACCGTGCCGAGCGTGCCAAACACCTCCGGGTGGCGCAAGAACACCTCGAGCGCCACGTATCCGCCGAGTGAGCAGCCATCGAGCCCGATGCTCCAGGGCGTGGGCGCGAGGTTGACGCGCGCGCGCACCGCAGGCAGGAGGGTGTCGACGAGCCAGCTTGCATATCGATCCAGCACGTGCGCCACCACTCCGACCCGGTGCGGCGCCGGGGTCACTGGACAGACGAGGGCCAGCCCCTCGAACGGTCGCTGCGCCAGGTCCCGCGCGAGCTCCTGCTGTCGTTCTACGGTGAGGTATCCGAGCCTCTCGTCGACCGGCGTGACCGGCGGTCGCCGCAGCCGTTCGTATGCCCGCACCAGTCCGTATCGTTCACTCCAGGCGTGGATCCCCGAGAGCTCGTCGCCCGTTTCGCCGAGGCCGTGCAGGAGCACCAAGAGCCGGAGGGGCGCGTCCCGAGGCCGGTGGCGAGGCACGAGGAGGAGCGCGCGGCGGGCGATTCGCGGATCACCGTCGAGGCGAAGATCTTGAGGCTCGACCTCGGGCGCCTCGACGGGCGCGGCCCGGGCGGTCTGGATCCCGGATCCTGCAGCGAGCGAGGCGAGGAGGAACGCGCGGCGCCGCACGAACCGGAGCGTAGAGCAGCGATCGGGCCGTCCACAACGCTCCCGCCCCGGAAAGCACCCATGGTGGGCGAGCTGGACTCAGGGCAACTGCCCCACGTCGACCTCGACGGGCCCGGGCGGCGGGGGACGACGGATCAGCAGCTGGAGGCCAATGACGGCGGCGGCGAGCCCGGCGAGGACGGTCGCGAACGACGGGGTCTCGTCGCCTCCGCCGTCGCCCCAGAAGGCCAGGATGAGGACGGCCGCGTTGTACGTCGCGTGCGCGGCCATGCTGGCGAGGAGCGACCCCGTGCAGAGCCGGGCCAGTCCGAACGCGAGGCCGAGCACGGCAGTGGCCACGGCTTGGGGGGGATCGAGGTGGTAGAGGCCGAAGAGGATGCTCGGCCCGAGGAGGGCTGCGGTGTCCGAGCCCCGGTAGGCTGCGGTGACGAAGCCCCGGAAGAGGGCCTCCTCCACGATCGCGGGCACGATCGCGAGGCCGATCAGGGCCACGCCGAGGCCAAGGAACCCCCGGCCCGCAACGGCGTGGGTCACGATCGAAGCAGCGGACACCCCCTCCCCGAACATCGAGGGTACCCAGGACGCGTGGACGAGCCACGAGTAGAGGACGTCCGCGACAGGAGCCACTCCGAACACGAGCAGGAGCGCCCCCACCATCGATGACGCCGAGGGGAGCGTGACCGGCAGGACCAGGCGGGGGGAGAACCGAAAGAGGCGCACCGCCCCCAGGACCAGGAGGCCGAGCAGGACCTCGGGGATGGCGGTGAGGGCCACGATCCACAGCCCATCGTTCAGGACCGGGTTCTTGGTGGGATCGGCGAGCAGGGCGGCCCATTGCTCCGGGGGTGCGGTCGCCGCCAGCCCGATCCACTCGACGCCCTGGGCGGCGAGGGCCAGGGCCACGAAGCCCGCGGCAAACAGGGCGAATGCCTGGCCCGGCGTCGGCACCTGGGCCGGGGGAAGGGGGTCGGGGGTGGGGGAATCGTCGACCATGGGGCAGCCAAGCCAGCGAAGAGATGCCGAATAGCAGCCGCTGGGGTATCGTCCAATCCGGACTCAGGGGCACCATGAAAGCACTCACGCTGACCATCCTCGCTGCGATCCTCCTCCCCGCTTGCGGTCACAAGGACGACGGGCCCGTCGGCCTCGAGGATCCGCTGACCACCCCCGAAGGCCTCTGTGATGCGTGGGCCGAAGCGGCCTGCACCGAGGAGGTCACGGACCGTTGTGCGGCCCGTTCCAGGGCCGACTGCCGCGACGCCCAGGCCGATTTCTGCCGGGACCAGGTGGGGGACGGGCCGTTCGAGAGGGACGAGGCGGAGCTCTGCGTCGAAGACGTGCGGCTAGCCTATGCCGACGCCGTGATCGACTACGCGGAATGGCAGAACGTCGTGGCGGGCGTCTTCGGCAATTGCGCGGACCTCAACCCCAGGGGGGCGGATCCCAACGGTGATGAGGGCCGCCCGCTCGTGGGGGGCGCCGACTGCGATCCGGAGACCGATGTCTGCATGAGCTCCCACTTCTGCGATCTCGATCGGCGGTACTGCCGCCCGCGGGCCGAGGTGGGGCAGCCCTGTTGCGAGAACGATCCGATGCTCATCGAGCCCGTGTGCACCCCGTTTCCCTGTGTGGAGGAGGCGTACTGTTCCGGACCGAGCGGCGAGCAGACCTGCGTGGGTCGAGGAGGGGAGTCCGACGACTGCGAAACGGATCGGGAATGCGCCGCCGGACTGTTGTGCGTCGAGGGCGGCGGCGGCAGGATCTGCACCGACAAGGTCTACCTTGGCACCGGCAGCGCCCTCTGTGATGAGCTCGCATAGGCCACGGTTCTGGGGCCCAATGCGCAAGGTGCCGGAAGGGCTTGTGTTCACGGGTGGGGCCGCGGCATAACGCGAGACCACGGGAGGTGCCATGCCACGCTGCCTTCGCCACATCCCCGGCCTAGTCACGGTGGGCTCGTTCGTCGCCCTCACGCTGGCGATCACGGCCTGCAAGACAGAGCCGCAGCGGAATCCCTTCGATGCTCCGGCGAGCGCACCGAAATCGCTGCCCAAGATCGAGGCACCGCCCAAGCCCGAGGGCCCGCCGCAGATGATCATCGATGAGCAGGGGCCCAAGGTCGGCTGGGAGACCGTGCTGATCGAGAAGGAAGACGGGCGGGAGCGGCTGGCCAAAGCGGTGGCTGGCGTGAAGAAGGACTACGAGGGGAAGCCGGTGCACCTCGTGGCGAACCGCAGAGCGCCCACGGTCTGGGTGGCGGCGATGATGGACGAACTCGCCAAGATCGATGCGGGCGAGATCATCATCAGCACCGAGACGCGCCCCGAATTCTCGCCCAAGCTCTTGTTCGTTCCGCAGGCCAAGGCAGGCAAGCAGCCATCCTGCACCCTAGTGATGATCGTCCGCGAGAACCGTTCGACCGCGGTCTGGACCCTCGGCGGTGGCACGGCGGCGACGCGCTCCAAGGGTATGGCTGGCCCGGATCTCAGCACGACGGGCGAAACCATCGAACGAAAAGCCAAGACCTGCGAGGATACGGCGACCTACTTCGTTTCTGCTGCTGCCGACGTGGAGTGGGGCCTGACCTATGATCTTGCTGCCTCGGCACAGAAGCTCGAGAAGGTGACGCTCGACCGTCCAGTGGTCCTGAGCGAAATCCCGGTCCCCGGCCGACCCATCAAGCTCTGATCTACTCGGTCTGAGCCTGGATTTCGCGTCTCCTAGAGCAGCAATCAACCTGATTGCTGCTCTAGGAGACGCTCTCGAGCCGGACCTCGCGCCGCGATTCGCGGCTTGTATCCCGAGTCCGAGCGCGTTCGATCCGCCCGAGGCCAATTCGCCCTCAACCGGCAGGCCTGGGGGCCGGTTCGCAGCACGACAACAAGCGATTCGGTTTCGTGGGGCGACCGTCCCGATTCGGCCTGTGGGTAGACGGAACCTTGACGTGGCTCCAGCGGGACCTCACCCTCTCGCGTCCTCCCCTTCGTGTCGAGAACGCCCGATTGGCCACCCGCAAGCGCAGAAACCAGCCGAGCCCGAGTCCCAGCGAGCCCCCGGCGGCTGCTGCCGACTCAGCCAATCCCTCCGCCGCGGCCCATGCTGCGCCGACGGCCCCCGTTTCGGTCTCGGATGCGTCGGGGGGGGAGGACGAAGAACGAGAAGCCTCCGATGAAGAGGCGGTCATCGAGACCACGGGAGAGTTCGTCGAAGCTCGCGAACCCGTCGGCGGGGCCTTGCCGGAGCCGAAGAGCGCGGCGGGGTCGTTGGCGCGCTTCGATGCGATGCAGGCGTACATGCGGGAGGTCGCCCGCCACCCGCTGCTGTCGCCGGAGGAAGAGCATTCCCTCGCCGTACGTTATTCGAAGACCGGCGACGTCGACGCTGCGGCGCGCCTGGTCACCGCCAATCTGCGGCTCGTCGTCAAGATCGCCTACGAGTACCGCCGCGCCTACCGAAACATGATGGACCTCGTCCAGGAGGGCAACATCGGCTTGATGCAGGCGGTGAAGCGGTACGATCCGTATCGTGGGGTCAAGCTCTCGAGCTACGCCGCTTGGTGGATTCGCGCATACATGCTGCGTTTCATCCTGAACAACTGGCGTTTGGTCAAGATCGGCACCACCCAAGCGCAGCGCAAGCTCTTCTTCAACCTCAGCAAGGAGAAGGCCCGGCTCACGGCCCTCGGCATCGAACCCACGCACGCCGAGATCGCTCATCGCCTCAACGTGGAGGAGAAGGATGTCATCGAGATGGACCGGCGGCTCGCCCGGGGGGACGCGTCGCTCGACGCTCCGGTTAGCGAGTCGGATGGGCGCGGCACGACGCGGCTAGACCTTCTGCCGGCGAGTTCGTTCAACCCGGAGCTCATCGCCGAGGACGTGGAGATCCAGGGCATCCTGCGCACCAAGCTCGACGAGTTTCGGGAGACTCTCCAGGGAAAGGACGTGCAGATCTTCGAGAAGCGGATGATCTGCGACGAGCCGCTCACCCTACAGCAGCTTGGCGATGAGTTCGGCGTATCGCGCGAACGAGTGCGCCAGCTCGAGGCGCGGCTGTACGGGCGCCTGCGCGAATTCCTGCGGGAGTCGCTCGGTGACTCCGTCGGGGTATCGCGCTGAGCTTCGGGCCCTCGGGCAGCGACTTGGTCGAAGGGTGATGGGTGAGCAGCCGTGGCCATCCTCTTCGTCGTTGGCACACCGATCGGCAACCTCGAGGATCTCACCCTGCGAGCAGCGGACACCCTCCGGCGCGTGCACCACGTCGCCGCCGAGGACACGCGGCGCACCCGGGCGCTTCTGAGCCACCTCGGCGCGCACGGCAAGGTGCTCCACACGCTCGACGCCAACGCGGGCGAGCGAGCGATCGCCAGCGTCGTGGCGCGGCTGTGCAACGGCAATGACGTAGCCGTGGTCACTGATGCGGGCATGCCCGGCATCAGCGATCCCGGTGCGCGCCTGGTCGCCGCCGCCGTTGCGGCCGGGATCGCGGTCCAGGTGGTGCCAGGACCCAGCGCGCTCACCGCAGCGGTCGCCCTCTCTGGCCTCGTCGAGGGCCCCTTCTTCTTCGCTGGGTTCCTGCCCAGAAAGGGGGGCAAGCGGCGCGATCTGCTGGGGCGCATCATGCGGAGCGTCGACCCGGTGGTGCTCTTCGAATCGCCTCAGCGCACGGCCGCGACGCTCGCCGAGCTCGCCGAAGGCGAGCCGGGGCGCCCCGTCGCCGTGTGCCGTGAGCTGACCAAGCTCCACGAGACGACCGTTCGGGGCACGCTCGCGGAGCTCGCCGCGGCCGCCGAGTGGCGCGGCGAGGTCGTGATCGTGCTCGGTCCCGGTTCGCCCGCGTCCGAGGTCCTCGATCCCGACGCGCTCCGCGCCGCCATCCGCCGCCGTCTCAGCGCGGGTGCCTCGGTTCGCGAGGTTTCTGCGGCGCTCGCCGAGGAGACGGGGCGCCCCCGTCGGGAGCTCTACGCCCTGGCGCAAGTCGAACGGGACTGTGCTAATACCCCCCGACCGTGTTCGAGGCGCTGACCAAAGGGTTTCGTGAGGCACAGAACCGCCTGGCGGGGCTGACCGAGCTCACCGACAAAAACATCCAGCCTGCTCTGCGCGAGGTGCGTCTATCCCTCCTCGCTGCCGACGTCGAGCTCGGCGTGGTGAAGCGCTTCCTCGCCCGGGTCGAGGAGAAGGCCATCGGTCAGACCCTGCGCTCCCGAGTCCGTCACGAGGGGGAGACGCTCCGGGTTTCGGCCAGCGATCTCTTCGTCAAGGTCTGCCACGACGAGCTCATCGACATGATGAACTTCGACGGCGAACCCGTGACCTATGCGCCGAGCGGGCGCACCGGTGTCATGGTGGTGGGGCTTCAGGGTTCGGGAAAGACGACGACCGCCGCGAAGCTCGCCCGGTGGTTCGACCGCCAGGGCAAGCGACCGCTGCTCGTGGCCGCTGACATGCAGCGGCCGGCGGCGGTCGAGCAGCTGCGCGTGCTCGGCGAGCAGCTCGACGTGCCGGTCTTCAACCTGCCTGGCCGGGATCCGGTGGCGATCTGTGCTGCGGCCGACGCGGAAGCGAAGCGGCTCGGGCGCGACGTCATCATCTACGATACCGCGGGACGTCTCGCGATCGACGAGCCGCTGATGGAGGAGCTTGGCCAGGTGCAGCGCACCGTCGAGCCCGAGAACATCTATCTCGTGATCGACGCGATGATCGGTCAGGACGCTGTCCAGACGTCGAAGACGTTCCACGACCGGCTTGGACTCACGGGTGTCGTGCTGACCAAGCTCGACGGCGACGCGCGCGGTGGCGCCGCGCTCAGCATCCGCGAGGTCACGGGGGCCCCAATCCTCTTTGTGGGTCTCGGCGAGACGTTGGATCGGCTCGAGCCGTTTCGCGCCGATGGGATGGTGGGGCGGATCCTGGGGTTGGGTGACGTCGTCGGTTTGATCCAGGACTTCGAGGACGTCGTTGACAAGAAGAAGGCGGAGCAGGACGCGCTCAGGATGTTGAGCGGCGAGTTCACGCTCGACGATTTCCTGGTGCAGATCCGCACCATCCAGAAGATGGGCCCGCTCAAGGACTTGGTGGAGAAGATGCCGGGGATCGGCGGGATGATGCCGCCCGGGGTGAACCTCGACGACAAGGAGCTCACTCGGATAGAGGCGATCATCCAGTCCATGACTCGCCTCGAGAAGCAGGATCCGAATGCACTCGTCCGCGAGCCGACGCGCGTCGCCCGGATCGCCAAGGGCTCGGGTAGCCCGGATCAGGCAGTGACGGAGCTCGTGCAGAAGTTCCTGTACATGCGCCAGATGATGCAGTCGATGGGGGGAATGGGTGGGCTCGGCGGCCTGCTTGGCAGGGTCCCCGGAATGCAGGGACTCGGCCTGGCGCGCAACATGCGCCGAGCCGCCAAGGCGCAGGGAATGGATCTCAACGCTATGTTGGGTGGCATGGGCGGAATGCCGGGGATGCCGGGGATGCCGGGGATGCCGGGGATGCCGGGGATGCCCGGAATGGGGTTTCCGGGGATGCCGGGGGTGGGGATGCCCGGAGCGCCCGAGGCCCCCAGGATGCGACCCCTGACCGCGGCCGAGAAGAACGCCCGCAAGAACGCGCGCAAGAACCAGCGCGCCGCGCGCAAGAAGGGCAAGGGGAAGAAGTGAAGATCGGGCCGCTCACGGGGTAGGGATGGCGGCAGTGCTGCGGTGGCTCCTGGTGGCGGGGCTCGCGGTGGCATGCACGGGCGGGTCGCGGCCGTCCCCCGCCGACCGCGAGCGTCTTGCGCGCTACGTGCTCGACGCGCCCCCTGCGGACGTGGGGCAGCGGCTCGACGCGGACTTCGACGGGAAGGTGGTGCTGCTCGGTTGCCGGGTCGTGCCAGGACGGGTGGTGGCACCCGGGCAGAAGGTTCGGCTCACCCTCTTCTGGCAAGTCATTGCACCGGTGGGCAAAGGGTATGGTCTCTTCACGCATGTCCTCGACGGCACCGGTGCCCGCCTCCAGAACCTGGACAACGTGGGCCCGCTCCGCCAGTGGAAGGGTCGGCGTCAGGTGCTCGGACCCTGGGCATGGGAGCCCGGCAAGACCTACGTGGACGAACAGGAGTTCGCCGTTCCCCTGGGCCCTACCTCGACCCGGCTCCAAGTCGTCGGCGGCATCTGGAAGGGTGCCGAGCGGCTACCGATTCGCCGCGGACGGCAGGATCGCGAGGGTCGGGCCCTCATCGCCGATCTTACGACCGAGGACTCGGCCGAGCTACCGCCGAGCACCCGGGTCCCAGTCCTCCGAGTGGAGCGGCTGGAGCATGGTCTTTTCCCACGGATCGACGGACGGTTGGACGAGCCGGTGTGGGCCGGCGCTGCGAGTACGGGGCCATTTCGCAACGTGGCGACGGGAGCACCGAACCATCGGGATGACCTCGGGGGGACAGCGCGGGTGCTGTGGGATGATCACGCGCTCTACGTGGGGGTCACGATCACCGATCGGAACCTGGAGGGCGGGTTCCCTGCCAGCGCGGTGGACCCCCACCTCTGGACCCGCGACGCCGCCGAGCTGATGATCGATCCCGACGGTGACGGCGACGGGCGCGACTACTACGAGATCCAGGTGGGTCCGCAGAACCTCGTGTTCGACTCCCTCTTCGACGAGTACAACGCACCCCGGGGCGGTCCCCGTGGTCCGTTCGGTCACCAGGACTGGTCGAGCCGGGTCGAGAGTGCGGTGACCGTGCTCGGGACGCTCGACTGGGGTAGGGACCGGGACGAGGGTTACGTCATCGAAGCACGCTTGCCCTGGGCTGTCTTCGACCGCGCTCGTCGGGTCCCACCCGCGCCGGGCGACGAGTGGCGGATGAACTTCTACGCCATGCAGCATGACGACGGCGTTGCCTGGTCGCCGATCCTCGGGCAGGGTAACTTCCACAAGGCGTCTCGGTTCGGCCGCGTGCTCTTCGTGGAGCGCGGGCAGGTGGCACCGCCCGGCTCCTCTCCGATACCCGCGGGCTCCTCGCCGGCCGCGCCGCCGAGTGCAGCCGCTGCCGCGCCAATTCCCGCGCCGATTCAGAGCCGGTAGCGTGCGCGCAGGGCGAGCTCGCCCTGCGCGCAGTCCAGTGCCAAGGCATGGGCCTTGGTGAGATCCCGCTCGATCCCAGCGAGGCGTGCCGACGCGTTCGGTGGGCGGCCGCTAGCGGCGAGGACTCGGGTGAGATCGTCTCGCTCGGCGAGGGCACCGACGTGGAGCCGGTACGCGTCGAGGCAGGCGTTCCGCAGCGCGCAAACGTCCGGCGCCGTGCAGTCGACGGCAGCCAGGGGAGGGAGCAGCGCAGCCTTTTCTGCGTTGGGCGCGTCGCGAAGCACCGCGACCGCACGCACGACCGCGTCGGCTTCCGCGCGGGCAGTCGGACCCCGTCCCCCATGGCAGGCGGCCGCCAAGCCGAGGGATCCCATGGCCGCGAGGTACCGGGTGCTCGATCCCCTCCGAGGAACTAGGCTCAATCGGTGGCTCTCGGTGGCGGTCCCATCTGGATTCGCTCGCCCACGAACGACCCGATCAGGGTGAAGAGCACGCCGAGCGCCGACATCAGCACGTACATGAAGGCCGGCATCATCTTCACGGTTTGCCCTTGGTAGAGGAAGAACGCGGTGGGGAGGGCGACGAGGAAGGCGGACACGACCGGTTCGATGAAGGTCTTTCCCGGGGAAATCAGGCCGACCAGCATCCCTCCGACGAACCACACCGGGATCGCCACGGTCATCCCGGCCGAGCCCTCGAAGTCGAACAGCGGCACGACCATCGGCAGTCCCATCACGATTGCTGCGGTGAGCACCGCCATCACCACGAGGGAGATGGCGAACCAGAGGAAGTTGAACCCCTCCTGCTGATAGCGTTGCTCGATCTGCTCCTTGTGCGTCAGCGTGCGCCTGAGCTCGTCGACTTTGGCGCCGCAGGACACACACCGGTCGTTCGGCATCGGCAAGGTATTGCGGAAGCCGCAGGAAGGACAGAGGGCAGTCTTGGGCTTGGCCATGGATTCCCCGAATCGGCCCTCCGAGACTACCCCAGACCGCGAGCGGCGCGAAACCCTGCCGCTGTCCACTGCCGAGAATCGGAGTAAGCTCCCGTCCCACCGGCCTTCTGCGTTGGAACCCCGTGGATCGCTTGGTGTCCCTAGCTCGCGAGTCATTCTCGCCTGGATCTGCGATGGCCGAGCAGCAACCAACCGCATCCCTGTCGCTCGCCACTGTCGAAGGCGCCGATCCGGAGCTCGAATCGCTCCCCGAGCCCCGCCGACCAGGTCGGAACATCACGATCGTGGCCATGGCCGTCACTGGGGTTGCGTCGCTCGCGCTCGCGGCGTCCCTCTTGGGCGAGGGACTCTATGCTTTGCAGGGCGGCCAACCAACCGACGTGGGGGACCTCAGCCGCCTCCCTCTGGATGGCAGCCGGGCGAGCTGGATCCGGGGGGAGGCTCTCCTTGGTCACGTAGGTGCCATCCGCTACGACCGGCCGCTGGAGCGCGACACGTTCCGGCTGGCCCCGGTCAACGGGAACGACCGGCTGTGGGTGGAGATCCGCGTCCCCGCCGGGTTCGAGGGACCATACTTCGTCCCACCGACCTCCTTCGTCGGGCGGCTCCTGCCCCTGTCCGAGCGAGGCCTTCGGCACCTCGGCCTGCCCTCGGAGGTCCAGCACGCGACGGGTCGGTCGCTGTCCCCCGATTCGTGGCTCCTGATCGATGGGGAGTCGCCTGCCAGCCTCCGGTGGGCGATCGGCGTCTTCCTCCTGCTGGTCGCGTTCGCGGCCTTCAACGCGTACGGGCTCTATCGACTGCTCCGGCCTGTCCGCGACGACTGACCAGCGCAATCGCTGGGGCAGCGACCAGTCACCGGTGCTAGCGTCCGCGCCGATGACGATCAAGTATAAGGACGCCGGCGTCGACATCGACGCCGGTGACGAGCTCGTCGAACGCATCAAGCCCTTGGCCCGGAGCACGCGCATTCCCGAGGTCGTGGCGGACGTCGGGGGCTTCGCTGGCCTGTGCAGCATCCCGTCCGATATCGAAGAACCGCTTCTGGTCAGTGGCACGGATGGGGTCGGGACCAAGCTCAAGATCGCCTTCCTCACTCGCCGTCACGACACGGTGGGGATCGATCTGGTGGCGATGTGTGTGAACGACGTGGTCACCTGCGGCGCGCGGCCCCTCTTCTTTCTTGACTACTTCGGGTGCGGCGCGCTCGACGTCGGGGCGGCGGAGGCGGTGATCTCGGGGATCGCGGAGGGATGCCGCCAGGCGGGCTGCGCGTTGCTCGGCGGCGAGACGGCGGAGCTACCCGGCATGTACGCCGCGGGCGAATACGACCTCGCTGGATTCGCGGTCGGTGTCGTCGGGAGGCGGGAGCTGCTCGGACCTCAGCGGGTGGCCCGCGGCGACGCGCTGATCGCGGTCGCCTCCACGGGGCTCCACTCCAATGGGTACTCCCTCGCCCGTCGGGTGCTCTTGGAGACGCTCGGGCTCTCGGTCGACTCGTATGTGGCCGAGCTCGGGGCCACGCTCGGTGACGTGCTCCTCACCCCGACTCGGATCTACGCCCGGACGGTGTCTTCGCTCACGAAGGCGCTCGGTAGCGATCTCCACGCGCTCTGCCACGTCACCGGGGGTGGGATCTCGGGCAATCTCCCGCGGGTGCTGCCGCGGGGAACCCGCGCGAGGTTCCGCCTCGACCATGAGCGCCCGCCCATCTTCGGGCTCATCGCGCGCGGCGGTCCGGTTGTCGAGGATGAGCTCCGACGCACGTTCAACCTCGGCGTGGGCCTCGTGGTGGTGCTCGCCGCCGACCGTGTTGACGTCGCGCTGGCCACCTTGGCCGCGGCCGGCGAGCGCGCGTGGCCTGCCGGCGAGGTCATCGCCTCCGATGCCGCAGCGCCGGATGTGATCATCCCCCAACCAGGAGCCATGCCATGACCCTCCTACCCGTAGGCGTGCTCGTGTCCGGTCGGGGTTCGAACCTCCAGGCCATCCTCGATGCGATTGCGGGGGAAGCGCTCCCGGTGGACGTCCGCCTGGTGCTGTCGAACCAGCCAGGTGCGGCCGCTCTGGCGCGCGCGGCCGCTGCTGGCGTTCCCACCGCCGTGATCTCCCACCACGACTACGCGACTCGTGAGGCCTTCGACGGGGCCCTGGTCGGGGCGCTGCGGCAAGCGGGTGCCGAGTGGGTCGTGCTGGCCGGGTTCATGCGCGTGCTCACCCCCGTCTTCCTCCGAGCCTTCCCCCTCCGCGTGATCAACATCCACCCCGCGCTCCTGCCCAGTTTCCCCGGGATCCACGCGCAGCGTCAGGCGCTCGCCTATGGGGCCAAGATCACCGGTTGCACCGTCCACTTGGTGGACGAGGGCGTGGATACGGGGCCGATCATCGCGCAGCGGCCGGTTCCCTTGCTCGATGGTGACGACGAGGACACGCTCGCTGCGCGCATCCTCGTCGAGGAGCATCGCCTGGTCGTCCAAGTGCTCGCGGACATCGCTGCTGGACGGCTTCATGTCGTCTCCTCCGCGGGAGCGCGTCCCCACGTCACGTGCGGGTGAGCCAGGGTTACCGTGAGCTCGCGACATTTCGATGCCATCGTTCTTGGACGGTCGCTCGGCGCGTTGACGGCGGCCGTCCTGCTCGCGCGTCGAAGCCTCCGCGTGCTCCTCCTGGGCCAGGGCCAGCGGCCGCCAGAGTACACATTCGATCGCTTCCGCCTGCGGCGGCGGACCTTCTCGCTGCTCGCGGGGACGACCCCGATCTGGCGCCGCGTACTGCAGGAGCTGGCTCAGACACCACGGTTTCGCCGCCGCATCGGATCGTTGGACCCCATGTTCACCATGCTTTGGGAGGGTCGGTACGTGGAGGTGCCACCCGACCTCGACCTCTTCGCACGGGAGGTCGACCGCGAGTTCCCGGAGGTCCGCCAGCTGGTTGACGAGCTTTACTCCACCATCGCGTACGTGAACGGGGCGGCGGACATCGCCTTGGAACGCGACGTCGTATGGCCGCCGGGGTCCTTCTGGGAGACGTTCAACACCCGCCGCGTCGCGGCGACGATCCCATTGGTGGGCCACGACCGGCACCAGGATCTCCTGGCGAAATTCCCGCCCGGCCACGGTTTCCGCGATCTCGCCCAGGTGCCGGCGTGGTTTGCCACCGATCTCGGGGTTCCCGCAGGTCAGCTCCCGTCGTTCGCGCTGGCGCGTCTGCACGGAGCCTGGACCCGTGGTGTGCAGGCCCTCGCCGGGGGAGAGGAGGAGCTTCAGAGCTTCCTGGTCGAACGGACGGAGGCTCATGGGGGGATCTGCCGTCTCGGGGGTCGGGCCATCAGGCTCGTCGTTCGTCGGGGTGCGGTCGTGGGCATCCTGGAGGAGGGGGAGGATGAGCAGGTCGGCACGAGCGTCGTCGTCAGCGACCAATCGGGTGAGGCCATCGCGGACCTCGCCAACGGCGAGGGGATCACTCCCCGCGCTCGTCGCGACTGGCCACGGATGACCCCAACGGCCGGGCGATTCGTGGCAAGCCTGGTGGTGGCGATGCGGGGGCTGCCGGAATCGCTGGGGGCAGAGGCGTTCTGCCTCCCTCGTCGGTGCACGCCACCCGACCTGCGGACGCCGATCGTCCACCTCCAGCGCGTCGATCAGCCGCGCGAATCAGGCCACGAGGCGGAGAGTCTGCTGGTGGCGGAGGCCATCCTCCCCGTTCGCGGTCCGCTCTCCCTCATCGAAGCGCGCGCGGCGATTCTGGACACGCTCCGCCTGCACCTTCCCTTCATCGAGGACCACATCCGGGTGATCGACTCCCCCCACGACGGGCTGCCGCTGCGGTTGGCGAGCGACGGGCGCTGGTCCGATATCGATCGGATCCACGTTCCTCAAACAGCTGCCGGTCCCGAACCCATGGAATGGATGTGGACGGCGGATCCGCCTGGATTCGCCGAACTCGCGGGGGAGCCCGTGCGGGGCCCGATCCCAGGGACCTACCTCGTCGGTCGAACGGTGCTGCCCGCGCTGGGTCAGGAGGGGGCGCTGCTCGCGGCGTGGAGCGCCGCGCGAGTGATCACCCACCGCGATCGGTCACGGCAGCGCATGCGGCAGAAACTCTGGACCAAGATCGAAACGGGGTGAGCGACGGCTGGGGCCCGCCCGTCCCCCCTGACGGGCCGTCTGTCGGGACAGGTCGCCGATCCACCCCGAAAAATCCTGGCAGAAGTCGGTTTCCGGTCCCTGCAGGGATGGCCGGGTCCGGGAAACGCCGCGCGGCCGCTCACCCTGCGGTCGAGCCGGCGTCGGGGTGACTCCGTCAACATGGCCGTCCCGCATCCCAGCTGCCGCTCCAACCGTCGAGCATTCCGTTGTATCCTCGCCCGCGATGCGCGCCCTGCTGACCCGAGTCCTGGTCGTCGTGCTGGTCTGTCTCTTCGCCTCGCCCGCGCTCGCGCGTGGCGCCAAGCTCGAGATCCAGATCCTGGATATCGCGAGTCCGGACTCGATCGAGCACGCGAGGGCGCTGACCCTCGCCCTGGAACGGGCCGTGACCCGCTCCAACACGTGGAGGATTGCTGCGGGGGACTATTCGCTCGAGGTGTTGACCGCAGCGCTCGACTGTAGCGAGCCACCGGACGAGGAGTGCCTGAAGCGGATCGCTGGTGAGATCGAGAGTGACCGTTTCATCTTCGGAACGCTGTCGCGTTCCGGAGGCGAGGTCAGCGTGGAGCTATCCTATTGGGATGAGGGTCGCGTCAAGACATCGGTCACCACGAAGTATCCGGCCAGTTTGGATGACGCGGCCGAGGACGGGTTGCTCAAGGTCGCCAACAGGGCCTTCGTCGAGCTCGTGGGCCAGGCGGGGGGGCAGATCCTGGTGGTGGCTGGGAACGGCTCGGGCGAGGTGCTGATCGATGGACGGGGTGTCGGGGCGCTCAGCGCTGGGCGATTCGAGGCGGACGTCCCCGCCGGGGACCACGAAGTGCTGGTTCGAGCTCCAGGCCACCGCGACGCGTTCGGTACCGTCACGGTCAATTCTGGCCAGCGTGCCAGGCTCGAACTTGACCTGGTGTCGACCGAGGAAACCATTCCCGAGACCGCGACACCAAGGGAGGAGCGCGCGCGCGAACGCAGGGAGCAGCCGCCCAGCAAGAAGCGGAGCATCGGCTTCGGCATGATCGGCGGCGGCGCTGCGTTGGCCGTGGCTGGGGTGGTCTTTGCCGCGATCTCGGCTGCGCAGCGCGAGGACTCGGAGTTCGAGGAATACCGGTCTACCGTTCCTGCCGGGGAGGACGTGTGCGAAGCGGCGGAGGACCGAGGTAACGACGCCATCGTCGACAAGTGCGAGGCCAACGTCCGCACCCGGACCATGGCGTACATCCTCACGCCGACCGGGGTACTCATTGCGGGAGTGGGCGTCGCGTTGGTGGCGACTTCCGTACCGAAGGAGGCCGCTGACCATCGGGCTCGCCGGATGATGGGCGAGGTTCGGGTCGGTCCACGGGGGGGCTACCTCGGGCTCGGCGTCAGGTTCTGACGCTCGCGCACCGCCTTGCGGAGCCCCATGCGCGTCATCGCCGGGCGCTTTCGAGGTCATCCGTTGCACGCTCCCGCGGGCACGCGGACGCGACCGACCTCCGACCGGGTCCGCGAGGCGTTGTTTGCCGTGCTCGGGGATGTCACGGGTCGCCGCGTCCTCGATCTCTTCTCGGGCACCGGCGCGCTCGGCATCGAGGCGCTCTCGCGCGGTGCTGCTCACGTGACTTTCGTCGAGGTGTGGCGACCCGCTCGTATGGTGCTCGAGCAGAACGTCAGACGGGTGGGCGTCGTAGACGAAGCGACCGTGCTGGCGCTTCGCGTCGACCGGGCCCGTCCCCGGCTTCTCGAAATGGGACCCTTCGATCTCATCTTTGCTGACCCACCTTGGGCCGACCTCCACCCCACCTGTTCGACCCTGAGCCGTGTGCTGGCCGCACCGGTGGCAGCGCCCAACGGGATCATCGTCCTCGAGCACCCCTCCCGCGCGCCAGGGCCTTGTCTTCCATCGCTGGCAGGAGAGCCATTCGACCGTCGGACCTACGGAGATACCTCGATTTCGCTGTTCCGAGTGGAGTCCTTGGGCCCGCTGGCCGTGTCGTGAGGGGGTTTTTCAGTAGGGACGGCCAGTTCCCGCGCTATAGTGCCGCGGCCACCCGCGCATGGCGGGAGAGAAATGCCAACGGATTCGCTACTTCCCCCGAAAAAATCCGGTCAGACCGGCTACGTCATCGCCGCCGCGCTGATGTTTGGCGTGATGGTTGCGCTGATCGTCTGGAAGGTGACGCGAGGTTCTTCGGAAGCCCCGCCCGATCCTCCCTCTGCGGTCGTCCCCAGCGAGTCGACCGCGGAGATCCTCGACTCGCCGCCCCCGCCCCCGCCTCCACCCGTCACTGCGCTGCCGAGCGCCTCGGCAGAAGCCACGGCTCGCTCCGATCGCACCCCTCGTGCCCCGCTCTCCGGGTGCGCGGTGGCGACCTGCCCTGGCACCGCTGGCGCCGACCTTCGCGGGGCACTTCAGGCCAAGGCTGGGCAAGCGCGGAGCTGCTACCAGAACGCTCTCCGAAACAACTCCACCCTCCAGGGGAGGATGTCGGTGTCCGTTCGCATCGGGCCGGATGGTCAGGTTTGTAATGCCGCCATCGCGTCCGACGAGCTAGGGGAACCGATGGTTTCGAACTGCGTCATGAACCTCTTCCGCGCCGGGAAGTTCCCCCCGCCGAAGGGGGGTTGCGTCGACGCCGCGGTTCCGATGAACTTCGTCCCGAAGTCATGAATCGGACCATTGTAGGACTGCTCCTGGGACTGTTCCCGGTGCTGCTCGTGCTTTCCGGTTGCGGCGACGAGGAGACGACCGCCCGCTGTCCGAAGGCCGAGCTCTACGACGTTCGGGATGGGGGGCTCTCCCCCGAACTCGAGCGCCGGCTCGTCGCCGCGGGTTGCATCACGGCTCCGGTGTCGCCGAACGCCGATGCCGGTCGGGAGTGAGTCCACCCCAGAAGGAGCTGCCACGGCTCACGGCGTGCTGCTCACCGTCGCCTACGATGGCGCGCCCTTCTGCGGTTGGGCGACGCAGGCGGCAAGACCAACCGTGTCCTTCGCTCTCCGTCAGGCCGTCGCTTCGGTGGATCGTTCAGCGACGGCCATGCGAGGGGCTAGTCGTACCGATGCCCGTGTCCACGCCCGGGGGCAGCTCGCGGCGTTCGACACCGAGCTTCTGATCGAGCCACGAGGCTGGGTCCATCTGCTCAATGCCGCCTTGCCCTCATCGATCGCCGTCGTGCGCGCGGCGAGCGTTCCGTCCGGCTACGATCCGCGGCGTCGCGCTCAGAACAAGCGCTACTCGTACACCCTTCTCCTCGGGAGGTTGCGGGACCCGTTTTGGGCGGGTCGGGCCTGGCGAGTTGGCTACAGGTTGAACCAGGAAACCATGGCCAGTGAGGCCCAAGCCCTCCTCGGGACTCACGACTTCGTGGCGTTCCGCTCGGCTGCTGACGATCGCGCGCACACGGTGCGGACGATTCGACGCGCCGAGGTGCGTAGCGCGCGTAGCGATCCCCGTTGCCTGGAGGTCATCGTCGAAGGCGACGGCTTCCTCCACAACATGGTTCGCATCATCGTGGGCACCCTGGTGGATGTGGGGCGCGGGCGGCTTCGGCCGGGGTCGTTCTCGCGTGCGCTGGCCAGCGGAAACCGCGGCGACCTCGGGGTCACGGCGCCGGCGCCTGGGCTCTGCCTCGAGCGGATCGCCGTGGTCGACGAGGCGCTGGCGTGGTGGCCTGCGGTTCCGCCCGCGATTGACTGACCCTCTAGCGTGGCGTAGCTTCGGCTCGGCCACGGCTGTGCGGACGCCGCCACGACGGATGGCGGGTTTTCGAGAGCCCCGGCCGACCCTTCACCGTCTGCTGCGACGCGACTCGCAGGGGCGGTTGCACGAGGAGCGCGCTGAAGATGGGCTTGAGAGACATCGTCGATCGAGGGCGACAGGCGATCGAGAGGAGCGGTTTCGTGGAACGGGGACGGCAGTTGGTACCGCCCTCGGTCATCCGCCTGACCACCGACGATCGCGTCATGAAGCTGGCTGAAGGGGTGCTTGATGCGCCCGCCCGTATGCGCGCCGCTTGGTCCGTGCTGTTGAACGGACACGCCCTCCCGAACATCGACCCGGCGTTGGACGAGGGACCCGGAGAGGTCCGCTCGCAGCGGTCCGCGTCGGGCGCCAGTGAGGCGACTTCCCGCGAGGGACCGGGGGCGAACGGCTCAGGACGCAACGGGGCCGCGTGCGAGGACCTCTCGGGCGACGTAGACGGTTTCGACCGCGACCGCAGCACGCTCGCGGGTCTCGGCGGCAAGGACATCCTGGAGAAGTGCTACAAGTTCACGACCGCCGACAACGCGCGGAAGATGGGCGTCTATCCCTACTTTCGGCCGCTGGATTTCAACGATGGCCCCGAGGCAATGATCGAGGGTCGTCGCGTCGTGATGTTCGGCTCGAACAACTACCTGGGACTGACCACGCACCCGCGGGTACGTGAGGCCGCCAAGGCCTCCATCGACCGGTTCGGGACCAGCATGACCGGGTCCCGTCTCGTCAACGGCTCGATGAAGCTGCACGAGGAGTTCGAGCAGAGGCTCGCGGCGTATTTTGGCAAGGAGGCCGCGCTCGTGTTCACCACGGGGTATCAGGTGAACATCGCCACGCTCTCGGCGCTGCTGAGCAACAAGCAGAGTGTCGCGGTCATCGATCGCAACGTGCACGCCTCGCTGTACGACGGCGTTCGCCTCGGACAGGCGATGGGGGCCCGGATGGTGCGGTACCGCCATTCGGATCCCGAGTCGCTCGACAAGGCGTTGGAGAAGCTGGATGCGGGAGATGGCGCGCTCGTCGTGACCGACGGGGTGTTCAGCGCCGAGGGGGAGATCGCCAGGCTCGCCGAGATCGTGCCCATTGTGAAGAAACACTCGGCACGCCTCCTCGTCGACGACGCCCACGCGCTCGGCGTGATAGGCCCTGGGGGCAAGGGTAGCGCCGCACATTTCGGGCTCGTCGACCAGGTCGATCTCATCGGCGGCACCTTCTCCAAATCGATGGCGAGCATCGGTGGTTGGCTGGTGGGGGATCGAAAGGTCCTCGACTACATCCGTCATTTCGCGCCAAGTTACATGTTCGCCGCGAGCGCGGCGCCGCCGAGCGTCGCCGCCGCGATGGCTGCCTTCGAGCTGATGCAGGAGGAACCCTGGCGAATCGAGAAGCTGCGCGAGAACTTCACCTACATGCGAGAGGAGCTTCGCCGCCTGGGCTTCGAACTTGGCAAGACCGAAACCGCGGTCATCCCGATCTACATCCGGCAGGACCTCCGCACCCTTCGGGTCTGGCGCGAACTCCTGGAGGACTACGGCATCTACACGAATCCGTTCATTACGCCCGGGGTGCCCCCGAAGAACGCGATGCTCCGCACGAGCTACATGGCGACGCACGAGAGAAGCCACCTCGATCGTGGTCTCGAGGCGTTCGCGAAGGTCGGCAAGAAGTACGGCGTGATTCCGTGACGCATGGACGATCCCCTGCTCGCCGGCGAGGGCGCGTCGCGTGAACCTCGTGCTCGTCGCGCCCGACGAACTCGACGCCCAGGGTTTCGTCCACCTTCACGGCCGTCGCGCCGAACATCTGGTGCGTGTCCTAGGTGCGGCGCGTGGGACTCGCCTTCGGGTCGGCGTCGTTCGCGGCGCCACCGGCATCGGTGAGGTCGTCCGAAACGAGTCCGGTGCGGTGACCGTCGCGGTGAGACTCGAGGGAACCGCCCCCCCGCCGCCCTCGGTCTCGTTGGTGCTGGGGTTGCCGCGACCCAAGGCCCTCTCTCGGCTCCTTGGCGCAGTGGCCTCAATGGGGGTCGCCCGCATCGACATCGTCAACGCCTGGCGAGTCGACAAGAGCTACTTCGATTCGCCTCGCCTCGACGCTGGGACCCTCGCGGAGGCGATCTGGCTCGGCTGTGAGCAGGGCATGACCACCTGGTTGCCGGAGGTCGCCGTGTTCCGCCGCTTCACCGACCTCTTGCCTCGCCTTGCCGCGAGCCCAGCGGGGGGGTGCCGCCTCGTGGCGCACCCTCGGGCGAGTCGGCTGCTCGAAGGAGCGCCGACGGCAGCCCTCGACGTCCCCACGGTGCTTGCCCTGGGCCCGGATGGCGGGTGGATCGACGGCGAGGTCGCGGCCCTGGCAGAGCAGGGCTTCGTACCCGTGAGTCTCGGGCCGTGGGTACTGAGGACCGAGATCGCTGCACCGATCGCGCT
Organism: Polyangiaceae bacterium; assembly: GCA_016933275.1. Classification (GTDB taxonomy): domain Bacteria; phylum Myxococcota_A; class Polyangia; order Polyangiales; family Polyangiaceae; genus JAFGBI01. The sequence goes on from JAFGBI010000216.1 coordinate 23,838, forward strand.
TGCCGAGCTCGCCCTGCTCCGGCGCCTCCGGTCTGCTCGGGAGGGCGCTTCCCCGCCGTTCGAGGCAAGGTTCGATTGACAGGCGCTGCCGGGGAATTAACGTCGGTTCCCTCATGACGGTCGAGATCCGAGAGATCCCCCTGGGGGGCGGGCTGCGCGATTTTCTGGACGTGGTCGACTACATCTACCGCGACGATCCGAACTACGTCAGACCGCTGAACATGGACGTTCAGGGCACGCTGAGCCCGAAGAATCCCTTCTTCCTGCACGGTGAGGGGACCATCTTCACCGCTTACCGCAACGACTGGTGCGTGGGGCGTTGCACGGCGCAGATCGATAGGCTGCACCTCGCACGCTACCAGGACAAGAGCGGGTTCTTCGGCTTTCTTGACACCATCGACGACGAGGAGGTGGCGACGGCGCTGCTCGACGCGGCCGCCGAGTGGCTCGCCGTCCGCGGGATGGCCCGCATGCGCGGCCCTCTCATGTTGAGCATGAACGGCGAGGTGGGCTGTCTCGTCGAGGGCTTCGACTCGCCGCCGGTCATCATGATGCCCCACCACCGACCCTATCAGGGCGAGCTCATCGAGAAGGCGGGGCTCGCGAAGTTGAAGGACTGCTACGCGTGGAAGTACAAGGTCGGGGAAGTCCCGCCCCGTGCCCGGAAGGCCCACGACGAGATCGCGGCGATGCCGGAGGTGAAGACACGCCATGCGGATCCGAAGCACCTCGAGCGCGACGTTCGACTGGTGATCGGCGTCCACAACGACGGGTGGTCCGAGAACTGGGGATTCGTTCCCATGACCGAGGAGGAGCTCGCCAAGATGGCCAAGGAGCTGAAGCTCATCCTCGACCCTGAGCTCACGTTCATCACCGAGATCGACGGTGAGGCCGCCGCCGTGGCGTTGGCGCTCCCCAACATCAACGAAGTCATCCGCGACATCAATGGGAAGCTCTTCCCGATCGGGCTGCCCAAGATCCTCTGGCGCCTGAGCTTCGACCGTCCGAAGTGGGCACGGCTCATCATCCTCGGAATCCGCAAGAAGTACCGTGGCGCGAAGAAGTACGCGGCTCTCAGTACCTACCTGTATGCCCAAATGAATCAGGCGGGCCTCCGCCGAGGGTACGAGTACGGTGAGCTGTCCTACACGCTCGACGACAACCACCCGGTGAACACCGCGATCAAGTTCATGGGCGGGAAGATCTACAAACGATACCGCTTCTACGAACGGACCCTTTGAGCATGACCGTACTCCTCTCTGGTGGATCGGGTTTCCTCGGCTCGCACATCGCGGAGCAGCTCTCGCTGGCGGGCCGCCGGGTTCGCGCGCTGGTTCGCAAGAGCAGCGATACTCGATTCCTTGCCACGCTCCCCGGTGTCGAGCTCGTCGATGCCTCGATGGCCGATCGCGACGCCATCGTTCGTGCGGCGGCCGGGGTCACTGCGATCGTTCACTGCGCCGGTCTCGTCAAGGCGCGGACCGAGGAGGAGTATTACCGGGTGAACGTCGGAGGCACCGAGAACATGCTGGCGGCAGCCGTCGCGGCGGCCCCGGGCCTTCGCCGCTTCGTCCACGTGTCGAGCCTCACCGTCGCGGGGCCGAGTGACCATCAGGGGACGCCCGTGACCGCGGACACCCCGCCCCGTCCCCTCACGGCATACGGGCGGAGCAAGCGCGCTGCGGAACGCGTCGTGCTGGCGAAGAAGGATGAGCTTCCGGTTACTATCCTCCGTCCCGCGGCCATCTATGGCCCGCGGGACCGCGAGATCCTCGCCTTCTTCAAGGCGGTACAAGCGCGGGTCCTGCCGTACTTCGGGTCGACCCAGAACCGAATGAGCATGGTTCACGGTGCCGACGCGGGGGCCGCTTGCATCGCCGCCATCGAGGCCGATGTGGCGAGCGGTGCCGTCTACTTCATCGACGACGGCGCCGTCCACACGATGGCCGAGCTGATCGAGGCGGTCGAGGGAGCGCTCGGGAAGCGGGCCTTCTTGCGGATGCCGCTCCCAGAGTTTTTGGTGCGCACGGTCGCGTTCGGGAGCGAGCTCTACGGCAAGGCCACCGACCAGGCGCAGATGCTGACTCGCGACAAGTGCAACGAGCTGTTCCGGCAGTGGGTCTGCGATGGCGCACCGGCGCGTCGCGACCTCGGCTGGGAGCCGAAGATCGAGATCCGCGAGGGGATCCGCCGGACCGCGGCCTGGTATCGCGAGGCGGGTTGGATCTGACCCGTGGCCTGGCGAAGGCACCGCGTCGTGAGCGGGCGGGGTTGGGGGTGCGCCGGCCTCCTCTTCAGGAGTGATCGACCGCAGGCAGCGTCACCGAGCTGCCTTCCGTTCGGCCCCTGCCGGCTGGGGTGCGTCAGAGCACCGATCGGGTTGCCAAGAGCACCGGCGGCCCGGGCGAGATCCGCTGCCGATTCGGTGCTCTAGGTTGTTGATTTGACGAAGCAATCGACCTGATTGCTGCTCTAGCGACGGGCGCGACGAGTTCAGGAACCGAGACGGTAGAACATGGCGCCCGCCACGTGGAGGGCGGTGGGTTCGTTCCGAAGCTTCTTGCCCAGGGCCTCGATGGCTTCCGCGTCCACGTACAACCCGGGACCCCACCCTTCGCGCGTCGGGTCGTGCTGAGCGGCGGTGTCCGCGTAGAGCGCGCGACGTAGCGCCTCGCTCGAGTGCGCGACGCGATAGACCAGGGTGTCCTTCGCGCATTCTACCCCAGGCAGCTCAGGAGCCGTCCCTTCCTCGGCGATCCATCGGCTGCCGTGCGTCAGCACCGCGATTGTCGTGAAACCCGCCGTATCTACCGCGGCGCGCCATCCGCGCAGCCACTCGATCGGGTCTCGGGTCTCGTCGCTCTCCGCGATCTCGAGGTAGACGGCGTGCCCGAGATCCACTGCTTGTACGTTGTCACCGAGCCGCTCCTCGGCGAGCCAGGTGACGGCCGCCAGGTGGAAGCCCTCGAGCCTTGCCGAGAACTCTCCTGGTTCGCACGAATACTCGTCGTTCTCGATCGTATGGTACCCGAGCAGGAGGCCGAAGGCGTTCTCGTCGATCATGGCAGCGGTCGCGAGTCCGAATCGGGGGGAGGGAGGACGAACGGTGTCGCACCGACGGCCCGCCGCCAAGCATCGACCGCCTGGCGGACCCGCGGTAGGCCCACGATTCGTCGAAGGATCGCTCGTCGCCCCGGGAAATCGAGGAGAACGAGGCTGGCGACGATGGTGAGGATCCCCTGTCCCGGCAGCACCAGCATCGCGATGCCGAGCCCTAGGAGCACGAGGCCGAAGAGGTTTCGACCCACGCATTCGAGCGTGGCAACCCAAGACCGGGGCCGGTCCGCCCCGTCGCTCGCGAAGTAGTCTGCGGGCAACCGGCGCAACATCATCGGCACGATGGCCACGCTCGCCACCAAGAGGAGGAGTGAACCGACGAAGAGCCCGGCTGCCACCTCGGAACGCGACAGAAGCTCCCAGGTCCAGATTCCACTGCGTTGGAGCCGCGTGAGCACCGCGAACCCCGACTAGCGAACGGCGCGTGCCGACCGAATGGCCGCCAGCGCCGCGCGCGCCTTGTTGCGGGTCTCCTTGGCTTCGAGTCGCGGCACGCTGTCGGCGACGATTCCGGCCCCCGCGGTGACCTCGAACCGCCCGTGCTGCATGATGACGGTTCGGATCGCGATCGCGAAGTCCATCTCCGAGCCGGGGCTGACGTAGCCGACCGCACCGCCATAGACGCCGCGGGGGCGAGTCTCGAGCTCGCGGATGATCTGCATCGCGCGAACCTTCGGCGCCCCCGAGAGTGTGCCCGCCGGGAAGGTTGCCCGGAGCACGTCCCACGAGTCGACTCCCGGCCGCAGGCGTCCTTCGACCTCGCTGACGATGTGCATCACGTGGCTGAACCGCTCGACCTTCATGTTGACCGGGATGGCCACGGTCCCCGGCTCGCTCACGCGTCCGATGTCGTTGCGTGCGAGATCGATTAGCATTACATGTTCAGCACGTTCCTTGGGGTCGGCGAGCATCTCGGCGGACAGCGCTTGGTCCTCGTCGGGGGTACGCCCTCGCCGTCGCGTGCCGGCGATGGGGCGCAGGTAGACTTGACGTCCCTCTACCCGCACCAACGTTTCCGGGCTCGCCCCGGCCACCGCGACGGCGGGGGCGTCCGGTGTGGCTGGCAGCTCGAGGAGGTACATGTACGGTGCGGGCGACAGCACCCGGAGTGAACGGTACACGTCGAACGGATCGGCCTCGCCCACGGGCGTCGAGAAGGTGCGTGCGGGCACCACCTGAAAGGCGTCGCCGGCGAGGATGTACTCCTTCACGCGATCGACCACCCGTCCGTAGTCCTCGTCGGACATGCTGACGTCGGTGTCGTCCGGGATCGCGTCCGGATCGGGCGGCGGTAGCGCGCGGAGCGGACGTACCTTCTGCAGATCCGCCTCGGCGCGTTCGAGGTCGCCGGCTTCGGTGGCGGCGATGGTCGCCGTGTGGCTCAGGTTGTCGAAGACGACCACCGTCGCGTTGCCGACGAGCCGGGCCACCGGGGCGTCGAAGCCCGGCCAGGACTCGACCTTGGTGGCGTAATGGACGATGTCGTACGCCACGAGCCCCACGTGCGCCTTGGCGAACCGGCGCGCGACCTCGGATTCCGACTCGCCACCGGTGGGTAGGAGCTGCGAGAGCCTCGCGAAGGGGTCGACTTCGCCACCCGGGCGCACCACCACCTGGGATCGCGGCCGGTAGCCGAGGATCGAGTACCGCCCCCAACGCTCACCGGCCACCACGCTCTCGAGCAAGAACGCTCCAGCGCCCGCGCTGCTCCGGAGCGAGGCATATGCGCCCACTGGCGTGATGCCATCCACGACAAGGGTTTTCGTGAACACGAAGCGCAGGCTACCATAAGGCTTCGTGGCCAGCGTACCGGCTGAGCCCGGAACGTCTACCCGCGCTGGGGATGCAGGAGGATGCCATGGAAAGAACGTTTGTCCCGCGGGTCGGACTGCTCGTCGTGCTCGCGCTCGTCGCCGCCTGCGGGCGGGGCAAGCGGCCCTTGCTTCCGCTTCGCGACACGGAGGGGAGAAGCTTCGAGGCTCGCTGCGATCCGCAGCGGGGCTGTCAGGTCAAACAGACTGGAGGACCACGAGACCCGAGCGGACGAACCGATCTCGTCATCCATCGGCAGTCCCTCCTGACGGCCATCTGCAACGTCGCTGCCGGGGTGAAGGAGCGCGAAGACGTCCGTGACTGCCGCGCGCTCCAGTGCGATACGGACCGCAACTGCCCACCGGAGCCCGGGGGTCCGCGGTACGGCCACTGCGTCGACGGCTTCTGTGTCGACCCGGCCGGCACGCTCCAAGCGGACGATTCGATCCTATACTGTCTCGCGGGCAAGGGACTCGGCAGGGAGGCACCCAACCAGGTAGAGGCCTACGCGATCGGTCTCAATTGCGGGAGTCCGTGCACAATACCGAGGATCTGCAAACGCCGCTGAGGCGAGGATTCCCCTGCGTTCCCAGGAAACGTCGCGGCACCTCGCGTGCCGGCCCGCCGATCGGGTCTGGTGCGCTGCCGTCGTCTTCGGTAGGCTCCCGCCGCCCTCCTGATGCCTGAGATCCAGTCCCTTCGTGCGAGCGTGGTGCTTGCTGCCTACGCCGAGTCAGTGATTGATGCCGGTCGCGTTCTCGTCGTCGGTGAGGCGACCACGCCGCTCGTCGAGCGCTTGCTCGAGCGCGGCGCCAGGCTGGTGCATGTCGTCGACGCGGATCCGACCCGGGTCGCCGAGGCGGCTACGCGCAACAGCGATGGTCATGTGTCGTTTGCGCCCCTCGGTCCCGGCGGCTTGCCCATTCGGGATGGCGCCTTCGACGTCGCGATCGTGGAGAACCTCGCGACCTTCTCCGAGCCTGCCCAGGTGCTGCGCCAGGTTCAGCGCGCGATCGGCGTCCGAGGCACCGCCCTGGTCGCGAGCCCGAACCCGGACTGCCGCGCTCGGCTATTGCCGGTGGTCGACCCGGGGAAGGTGCCCGACTACTACGCCTTCTACGATCTCGTCACCGACGTATTCGACGACGTCAGGATGCTCGGTCAGGCGCCGTTCGTCGGCTACGCCGTGGTCGATTTCGCCCCGGAGGAGGAGATCGAACCGATCCTCGACACGGAGTTCGTTCCTGGTGGCGCCGAGGAGGCGGAGTGGTTCGTCGCTGTCGCGGCCGGAGGCGGAGCATCGTTCGAAGCCTTCACGGTCGTGCAGCTCTCCGCGCGAGAGGTTACGGGGGTCGGGCGCAGCGATTCGCAGGAGCAGCAGCTGCGAGCGGCACGAGCTGCGGAACGCCAGGCTCGGGACCGGCTCGCGGAGCTCGAAGCAGAGCTCTTACGCCGCCAGGCCGGGGCGCCCGCGAAGGAGCGGGCAGATCGCCTGGCGAAGCTCGAGGCGGAGCTCACGCGCCACGAGCAGTGGTCGCAGAAGCTCGAGGACCGCGCGGCCACAGCCGATGCCCGCGCCGACGCGGTGCAGGCGGAGCTCGATGCGGCGGAGGAGCGGCTCGTCGCCATGACCCGCGATCTCGCCGGTGCTCGCGCGGACCTCGAGGCGGAGCGCCGTCGCTGCCGCGAAGCGGTATCCGCCAGCGAAGCGGCGCGGACGGAGCGGGCACAACTGGCGGCGGCGGTCGCCGCCGCGCAAGCGCGTGCCCAGGAGGCCGAGGCTGCCCTCGCGGGGGAGGCGGCACGGAGAGCTGCCGACAGCGCGCGCCTCGCCGAACTCCAGGGGATCGACGAGCAGGCAGCGACGGACATCGCGTCGCTTGAGCGGCAGTTGCTCGAGCGGGGCGCCGTCGTCCAGTCACTCGAGCAAGCAGCGCGCGAGGCTGCCCGTGCCGGTGCCGAGCTCATCGCGGAGGTCGAACGTCTTCGGACGGAGCAGGAGACGCTGGCGCTCCGTGAGACGGCCGAGGATCTTGGCCGAAGGAACGTGGAGCTCGTCGCCGACCTTCAAGCCGCTCATTGGTCGCTCGCTGCCGCCCGCTCCGAGCTGGCACGGCTCCGCTCCATGACGGCGACGGCGGCCACCACCGTCGGAACGTCGGCCGCTGCGCCGGACGCGGTGGCCGATGGCGTTGGCGAGGTGCTTTCCATTGCGGAGGCGGCAGTTGGTGAACCAGTCGCCGTGCCAGAACAGCCGCGGGCCCAAGGGCCAGCGACCATGGTGGCGACCACCTCCGTCGAAACGGAGCAAACCGTGGCGGCCGAGGTGGAGCCGCCGACCGAGCGTTGACAGTGAAGAGCGAAGCCTTAGCTTCCCCAGCGCATTTGTCCGTCAGACGCCCCGATGAGCCAGAAACGAGATTACTACGATGTCCTCGGGGTGGCGCGTGACGCGAGCGAGGACGACATCCGCAAGGCCTGGCGTCAGGCTGCGCTCAAGCACCATCCCGACCGGAACCAAGGGGACGCTGAAGCCGAGGCTCGGTTCAAGGAGGCACACGAGGCCTTCCAGGTGCTGTCCGATGGTGACAAGCGGAGGAACTACGACCGATTCGGGCATGCTGGCGTGGACGGAATGGGGGCGGGCAGTGCCGACATCGGAGACATCCTGAGCCAGTTTCAGGACATGTTCTCTGACTTTTTCGGGGGTTTCGGGGGTTTCGGCGGTGCGAGTCGGCGGCGGGGTCCCCAGCCGGGCCAGGACGTGCGGACCGACGCGACCATCTCCCTTGCCGACACCATGACCGGGACCAAGCGGGAGGTCAGTGTGCGTGGGGTGGCACCGTGTGAGACCTGCGCGGGATCTGGTTCGGAGCCCGGACATGCGGCGGAGACCTGTACGAGTTGCCAGGGCTCGGGACAGGTGACCACGCAGCGTGGATTCATGCTGTTCACCACCAACTGTCCCACCTGTGGCGGCGCAGGTCGGCGGATCACCCATCCTTGTGCGGCATGCCACGGAGCGGGAAGGGTGGAAAAATCCCGAGTCGTCCTGGTGACCTTCCCGGCCGGGATAGACTCGGGGCAGCGTCTCCGCGTGCCGGGGCAGGGGATGGCTGGTGCACCCGGCGCTCCTTCGGGTGATCTCTACGTTGACGTGCAGGTCGGGCGCGATGAGACGTTCGAGCGTCGGGGGTACGATTTGGTCGCCCGTGAGCGGGTGAGCTTCGCGGATGCTGCCCTCGGGTGTGAGCTCGAGATCGAGCTCCCCGATGCGTCTTCGGTCACCGTCGAGGTGAAATCCGGGACACAACCGGGCACGGTGTTGACCGTGAAGGGACGGGGGATCCCGCGCCTCGATCACCGCGGCCGTGGCGACGTACACGTCGTGGTGGAGGTGGCCGTCCCCAAACGGCTCTCCAAGCGAGCGCGCAAGCTCATCGAGGAGCTCGACGCCGAGCTCAACCGTTCGGGAGAGCGATCGGCCAAGACCGGCTGAGCGCACCCATCGAACCGCCCCTGCCACCGACCAACCATCGGCTGCGGGCCGTCGTGTTGGCGGGGCCCTTGGTGCGAGGTCGGCCACCCCTACCTGCTCACGCCGCCGCGGCCCCCCGTGGGATTGGGTGGCGCGACCGGCGATGGAGCGGCCGCGCTCCTCGAGTGGGGCGGGCCCCCATGGCGTGACGCCAATGTGCCGAGGGCGGCCAGCGTCGCTTCGAAGTCGCTCGATTCTTCGGGCGACTGCGCGAGAAGGCGCTCGATCTCGGGTTGGGCCGATATCGCTCGATCGAGCCGCGGATCGGTGCCGCGCGTGTAGGCGCCGAGCGCGATCAGATCGCGTTTCTCCTCGAATGCAGCGATGAGACCCCGCAATCGGACGGCGCTCGCTCGGTGTTCGAGCGTCGTGATCGCGTCCATCGTGCGAGAGACGGACCCTACCACGTCGATGGCCGGGAAGCGGCCGCGTTCGGCGATTTCTCGGGCGAGCACGATGTGGCCGTCGAGGATGGCTCGGACCTCGTCGGTGATCGGCTCGTCGAGATCATCGCCCTCGACCAGCACGGTGTAGATGGCCGTGATGCTCCCACATTCGCCCTGGCCGCTCCGTTCGAGGAGGCGTGGCAAGAGAGCGAACACGCTCGGTGGATAGCCCCGGCGAACTGGGGGCTCTCCTGCAGCGAGGCCGACCTCGCGCTGCGCTCGAGCGACGCGGGTGACGGAGTCCACGAGCAGGAGCACGCTCGCCCCTTGGTCACGGAAGAACTCTGCTTGCGCAGTGGCCACCTGTGCCGCGCGGAGTCGCTCGAGCGCGGGGGCGTCGCTAGTGGCCGCCACCACCACGGCGCGTCGCCGTCCCTCATCGCCGAGCGCACGCGCCAGGAACTCCGACACCTCACGTCCGCGTTCGCCCACGAGCGCGACCACGACCACGTCGGCGCTCGTTCCGCGACCGATGGCGCCGAGTAGCGTACTTTTCCCCACTCCCGAGCCCGCGAAGAGCCCAATCCGTTGTCCGACCCCCACCGTGAGGAACCCGTCGATCGCGCGCACACCCGTGGCCAGCGGCTCGCGAACCGGGCGTCGGCCTAGCGGAGGTGGTGGCGTGCGATCGACGACGACAGCCGTGAGGCCCGGAGGCAACGGCGCGCCGTCGATCGGCCGTCCGAGGCCGTCGAGGACGCGGCCGAGCAATTGACGACCGGCGCCGACCCGGAGTGGCATCCCCGTTCCCTCGACGCGATCATCGGGGCCGACACCGGCAGCGTCCCCGAGCGGGATGGCGATCGAGCCGTCCGTCGTGAACCCGACGATCTCGGCGAGGAGCGGGTCTCCCCGGCGCTCGATCACCACCACGTCGCCGATGCGGGCACCGGGTAGCGAGAGGCGGAGGCTGAGCCCCGTAACACCGAGGACGCTGCCCCTCGTCCTCGCTGCGGGCGAACGGGCCAGGTGCTCTCGGATGGCGTCGAGATCCACGAAGGCGGAGGGTACCGCCGATGGCCGGCTCCGCCCATCAGATCGCCCCCGGAAAGGCCCACCGAAGAGAGAGGCGGGGGGATTTGGCGGGTGCCGGGAGCAGGGGAGGGCTCAGTGCTCTGGGACCTATGCCACGAGAGACTGGTTGCCATGGGCCCGGCCCTGGTGCGACCCTTGGCGGGTGAACCGCGTCGTCGTCTTCTGCGTAGGAGCGGAGCTGCTCATCCTCGGGGGCTGTCGGGCCTCGGTCAGCGCCGAGAGCAAGAACAACCGCCCCGAGTACGAACGTCCCATCGATGAGGATCCGGTGGATGATGACTCGGGACTGAGCGGTGGAGACGTCGATCCCACGGGCACGGAGTTCTCTCTGGTGGGCGCCCGACCGGATCTCGGGCTTGCTGCGGAGAGCCCGGCTCCGAGCTGTGAGTGCCTCGCGGTGTCCGTAGGGAACGCCAATGATCCCGAGTTCTTCTGGCAGGGGTCCCCTCCCCGCCTGGCGCCCGGCCAGCTCGTGATCGCCGTGAGTTCGATTGGGGTTCCGTGCCCGGCGGCCGCCGCCGATTCGCTCGGGGCGTCCTACTGGGGGCATCGGCGGGAGGGCGAGAACGTGGTGGTGGTCGTCGAGCAAGCCCGAGATGGCCGTCCGATGACCGCGGGCGCGATCATCCCCCAACCTGGCCCGGGGGGGGCGGTCTACGTCGCTCCCGTGTCGGCTCGGATCCCCTATGGTCGTTCTCTGGTGAAGGGTGAGAAGTATTGCCGCGTGTACGTTTCGCGGGCCTCGGCTGCCGGGGAGTGACGGTCGGCTGGTGTGACAGACAAGGTCGGAGTGCGGGAATCTCGAAGGAGACGGCACCAGCCCGGGGTGCTAGGACGCGAGCGACGAGTCATGGATGCGTCCTCCTCCCGTCGGCACTTGCTCGAACCCCGCGCTGGCGTCGAGGTCGCTCGGTGTGGGTTCGCCGTCGGCCGCACCGCGCCGAGCGGCTTCGGCCTGTCGTGTCGTGACGCGGTAGATTGGCTGGCGACGCTGCGTGCCCAGAGCGTCGACCTCCTCGTCACCGATCCCGCCTACGAATCCCTGGAGAAGCACCGAGCCGTCGGCACTACGACGCGGCTCAAGCACAGCAAGGCATCGAGCAACGACTGGTTCCAGATCTTCCCGAACGCCCGTTTCCCGGAGCTCTTCCGCGAGGCCTATCGGGTGCTCGCACGGAACGCGCACCTGTACCTCTTCTGCGATCAGGAGACGATGTTCGTTGCCAAGCCAGCGGCGGAGGCGTCAGGGTTCCGCTTCTGGAAGCCTCTCGTGTGGGACAAGCAAACGATCGGGATGGGTTACCACTACCGCTCGCGCTACGAGCTGGTCCTCTTCTTCGAGAAGGGGAAACGGCGTCTGCTCGATCGCGGCATCCCCGACGTGATCGCGGTGCCTCGTATTCGGGGCGGATACCCCGCGGAGAAGCCCGCTGCCGTGGCGGACGTGCTGATCCGACAGAGTAGCGAGCCCGGCGAACTGGTGGTAGACGCCTTCGCCGGCTCCGGGTCGACAGGGGTCGCCGCGGCCCGCCTCGGGCGCGACTTCCTCGGCAATGACATCTGCGCCGAGGCTGTCGCCATCGCGGAGCGTCGCCTCCTCGAGGCGGGAGCCCGCCCGGATCCGTCGCTGCAAACCGCTGCCTGCTCCCGCCACGAGACGGGCGGACCCGTGGGAGGGTGCCCGCGATGACCGGTACCGAGTACCGGCGGCGCATCGCCCGCTACATCACGCACGCCTACGGCGAGCGGGGGACCGAGGTGTTCGAGGAGGTGCCGATTGGGACATCCATCATCGGCAAGCAGCGGCGTCTCGATGTCCTGGTACTGCATCGCGCGTCGGGGAGAGCGTTCGCGGTCGAGTGCAAATACCAGGACTCATCGGGCACCGTGGACGAGAAGATCCCCTACGCGCTCCAGGACTTGGCGGCGCTGGCGTTCCCCGGCGTGGTTGTCTATGCCGGCTCGGGATTCTCGGAGGGGGTCCTTCACCTCCTGCAGAGCTCGGAGCGCGCTGCCTACTGCCTCCCCGACGAGACCCTCGGTTCTCAGCCACGTCGCCCGGGCGACGTGATCGACAGCGGGACCTGGCAGCTCGACCACGCGATCGCGCTCGTCTTCGGGTGGTGGGATGTCATCATCGGTGGCCGCCATCCGATCAGCCCGTAATCGTTGGTCCAAAGATCACCTCCGATCGTCGGAATCCCACCGCGAGTCCTCTTCTGGGCAGTCCCCATCAGGTACGCGTTTGCGCCCCGGTTACCCCGGCCGAAGGCCGTTTCGCTGGTAAGGCGCGACGAGCACCCCACGTCGCCGCCCACGTTGCCAAGACAACGTGGGACCCGTGGCGACGCGGGTCCCCGGAGCGGAGCGTACTTGGGTACGTGAGCACGACCCGGAGCGCAGGAGCAACCCCACGCTCTCCCCAACGCGCCCAGGCTCGCGTTGGGTCCCGGAGCGCGGGGCCGCGACAGCGGAGCGGATCTCGGCCGGTCGTCTTGGTCCCTCAGCGGTGTGATCTCGACCGGATCTGGCAGAAGATCTCTCAATGTTCTCGTGGCCATCAGCAATCAGGCGTCGGCGATCAGGGTCTCCACGTTCTACCTGACCGCTGACCGCTGACCGCTGATCGCTGACGGCCCTCTATGGTTTCGGCTCCGCCGGCCTGGGTCAGGACTCCGTGAACGGATACCCCATCAGGCATCGGCAGGACGTAGCCAGGAGGCGGCCGGGGAGGAGTGACCTGCGCCAGGACTCGAGGGAGGCAGGCCCTTTGCTATAATGTGTTCATGGCTGTCCTTCGTGTTCCGCACCTCTTCGCTTCACTCGTCGCGCTCACCACGGCCGTTGTCGCAGGCTCGGCTGCCGGCCAGGTCCCCCAGCCGGCACCGTTCTTCGTCGACGGGACAGAGTACACGTCCGTGCCCGTCGACCAGGCCGAATCCGGTGACTACTTCGACACATCCAAGTTCAACGTCGCCACGCTCGGGCTTGGAGCGCTCTTCAACGCCCTCGGAGAGCCGATGCACTACCAGCTCGATGCGGGCACCGAGCCAGCGGTGTTCGCGCCCCTCTGCGGGCTCTCCGGACAGATGATCCTCCGCGGCGGCGGCTGCCGGATGGATTTTGGCTGGTACTGCGTCGACGACCCGTCGACCTTCGTGCCGCTGGTCACCTCCGCGGACGTGATGGCGTACCACGATTCGCTCACCGGGGAATGGGAGCAATACAAGAACGACGACAAGAGCTTCGTGCCCGTCATCGGGATGCCGCCAGTCCAGGGCGCGCCGCTCGAGGACATCCAGAACCACCCGGTCTTCCAGGCCTGCCCGTCCAAGCACATCGGCTTTTCCATCAAGCCGGTCGCGGGCGCCGCCGGTGAGATCCCTTCCGTGCAGCAAGCGGTCTGTACGCAGCAGAAGTTCTCCGAGGCTCGCCTCAACACCATCCACACGGCGTCTGGCCAACCTTGGGTGAGTGCACTCAGCTATGCATCGCGCAAGTCACCGGGCATCTTCTACATCGCCTTCGAGGATCTGCCGAGCGACGGAGCGACCTTCAACCCGCCCGTGGACGTGGGCGACGACAATTGGGTCGCCGACGGCGACTTCAACGACTTCGTCTACCGAATCCAGGGGATCCAGTGCGTCGGCGGCGGTCAGCGCTGCGACACGAACAAGGCAGGGATCTGCAGCATTGGCATCACCGAGTGCACCGTCAACGGTGAGCCTGGCGAGTGCACCCAGATGTTCGAGCCGAGCGGCGAGGTCTGCGACAACGTCGACAACGACTGCGACGGCACCATTGACGGCGACGGGCTATGCCCGCCAGAGACGCCGGTCTGCGCGGGCGGTGTGTGCGTCGGTCGTTGCTCGACCGGCGAGTTCCCGTGTGACCTCGACAAGGTCTGCGACCCGGCCATCGATGCTTGCGTCGACCCGGCCTGTCTTGGCGTCGTCTGCACCGGCGAGAACGAGCACTGCGAGAAGGGGAGCTGCGTCGGAGGTTGTCAGGGCGTGGTCTGCCCCAGCGGTCAAGATTGCCTCTTCGGCAACTGCGTCGATCTCTGTCAGGGTACGAGCTGCCCGGACGGATTCGTTTGCGTGGCGGGTGCCTGCATCACGGACTGTAACTGCCTGCCCTGTAGCGATGGGTTCGCTTGCGGCGCGGACGGGAAGTGCATCGACACCGCCTGCCAGAACGTCATCTGTCCGGCGGGGCAGGTGTGCCGGGAGGGTGCCTGCGTGGATCCTTGCGTCGGGGTGACGTGTCCGGCGGGGCAGGCGTGCAATCCCAACACCGGGATCTGCGAGGACGACCCCGTCGAAGGCACGGGCGGGAGCATGGAGGGTACGGGTGGGGGTGCCATCGTCGACGGCTCGGGCGGCGTGCCGGGAATCGGTGGCGCTACTATGGGAGCCACGAGCGGCACGGGCCAGCGCCTTGCAGGCCCGCCAACCGAAGACGGCTGCGGCTGTCGCACCGTTCAGCGCGGCAGGTCGGGTTCGGGACTGGCGTTGCTCTCCCTGCTCGGGCTCGCCGTCCGGCGGCTTCGCCGGGAGCGCAAACCGCGTCGGTGAGGCGGCGTCCGCGACCTCTCTTCGCCACCGGAGGACGCAATCCCCTGCGAAGGAGGGCTTCGCGCGCCCGCGTTGGGCAGGCTGAGCGACGGCCTTTCGAGTCCGCGGGGCGCAGCCCCCTGCCTGCCAATGCCACGGCCGTTCAGCAAGCGTTCAGCGTAGGCAGGTCGCTCACCCAAGCTTCGGTTTTGGCCCCGACCACGGTCGCGCCGCCGACCCGACCATGCCCCGTCTGGGCGGAGCGCTGACTGGGCGCGTGATCGCGCCCGACGTCCCGCTTGGGGGGCGAGCGCGAGGACTACCCTTCACTCTACCGGGGCACTGCCATCTCGATCAGGCAGTTCGCACTGCAACCGTCGTTGTCCTCGTTGTTGCCGTCATCGCACTGCTCGTGGCCGTCCTCGAGGTTGCCGTCACCGCAATGCGGGCCGAGCTGACAACTCGTCAGGCAGCCACCGTATTCGGCTGCTTCGAGCGGCGAGTTGAACTCTCCGGAGTCACAGACCTCGTTGCCCTCCGGCTGCACGACGCCGTCGCCGCAGAACGGACCGGGCAGGCAGTCCTGGGTGCAGCCGCCGTACTCACCCGTGTTCGCTCCGAGATCGCAGACTTCGCCGAGCTCAGGCTGGATGATCGCGTCGCCACAGTATCCCGGTACCCCACAATTCGACGTGCAGTGGCCCGGTTGCCCGTTCACACCGTCGCCTTCGTCGCAGGTCTCGCCCATTTCGGCCTGGACGACCGCGTCGCCGCAGCGCTCGCCCCACACACAGCCGACGTCGCAGAAGCCGTAACCGCCGATGTTGAGCTGGTCGTCGCACTGCTCGCCGCATTCGGGTTGGGTGACGCCGTCCCCACAGTACGGGTTTAGCAGGCAGGTCGTCCCGCACCCACCGCATTGCGCGTCCGCGTTGGCCTCCGCGTCGTCACACTCCTCTCCCGGATCGATCTGGCCGTTGCCGCACCGCGGCGGCCACACGCAACCGGGAGCACAGCCGTCACCGTTGTAGGCTACGGTGACATTGCGGCCGTCGTCGCAGGCCTCGGGTCCGTTCACCACGCCGTCCCCGCAGAACGGGCCGAACTTGCACTCGGTGGTGCAGCCGTTGTACTCGGTGTCGTTGTTGACGCCGTCGCCGAGGTCGCACTCCTCGCCTGCCGTCACCTGGGCGTCCCCGCAGCGCGGCACGCACACGGAGCGGATGGTGGTGAACCCGGAGAGGGAGAGCTGGTAGTTTGACTCACGCGGGTGACGATCCGCGTGGAAGACCGCGATCTCGTAGATCCTGTTGTCCTCGAGGCCGAAATCCTGGTTGATGCGGACGTTGTCTTCGAGTCGCTCGTGGGGCGCACCGAGATCGAGGGCAAGCTGCCCGTTCACGAATACCCACACATCGTCATCACCGTAGAACGACAGCGTCGGGGCGCTGGCGGCAGTATAGCGGAATAGGTATCGCGCCTCGGTCGTGAAGTAGAAGTTGTGCATGACGCCATCGACCTGGCCGTCGTTGTTCAGCGGCAACGGGTTTCCGCCATCGCAGTCGGGGTCCCACTGAGAGCCAACGGGGCAGTCCGGCCCGGCGCAGCAGTCGTTCGCGCCGAGACCAGAAGCCCAGTAGGGCCAGATATTGCAGAGCGGGCTGCCTCCCATGTCATCCACAGGGAAGAACCCGCTCGAGAGGGTGCCCGTCTGGTCGTTCGAGTCGCAGATTTCCGCGAGGTCGTCGTAGACCGTGTTGCCGTTGCTGCTGCTGAACTGGAAGAGGTTGTTCCCCTGGGACGCGAGCTCCAACGTGGCGCGTTTGGTCTGGTTTACGCCGGGGACGTCGGTGTACCACTGGGCGAAGCTCTCCGCGCTCTCGATGACCTTGACGTTGGTCTCGATGCGGAGGCGGTGGCTACCTTCGCCTTCCACCCAGCAATCCTGAGCGGGCACGCCCGCCTTCGGCGTGCACTGGGCGCCCTCTCCCGTGCCGCCCGGACAGGTGCCGAGCAGGCCGGTCACGTCCCAATCCGTGAACGCGCACGGACAGGTGTCCTTGGCCATCGTGGGCTTTCCTTGCGCATTCAGGGTATTTGCGACGAGCCCTGGGCAGTCTCCCGCCTGGTCGCTCGACGGGCACGAATCACCGGGATCGAACGCCGCCATTGTTCCCGAGGCGTTGGGCACGCAGAGCGTGGTTTCGCCGTCGATGCCCGGCTTCCCTAGGAAGAAGAAGTCGGGGTGACCGCCATTGACGTTCTGGCCGTCGAAGTCGCGGTAGATGACGGGGAGGATCAGGCACTCGGCCTCCGCGCTCTCTTGGCAGGGTTCGGTGTCGGGCATCTCCGCGTCCGTACAGGTGAACCCCGCCTCCGGGACGCAAGCGTCGGAGCAGCCGTCGCTCGACACCTGGTTGCCGTCGTCGCAGCCCTCTCCCTCGTCGACGTTCCCGTCCCCGCAGGCGGTTGTGCAGGCATGGGTCTGGGCGCCGGTGCGGCAGGAGGGTTCCTGGGTGCAGGTCTTGGAGCAGCCCTGGCCATCCCCGTAGAAAAGCCCATTGTCCTCGCCCTTGTCGCAGGACTCGCCCGCCTCGACCTGCCCGTTGCCGCACTCGCTCGCGGTGCACACGCTCGGCGTCGTGGGCGTACAGCCCCAGCCTGGCTCGATCAAGCAGGTGCTCGAGCAGCCATCGCCGCTCACCGCGTTGCCGTCGTCGCACTGCTCGCGGCCCTGCACGATGGACGAGTCGCCGCAGTGGGGCACGCAGTTTCGCCCCGGCACACGGCATTGCCAGCCAGCTTCGACCTGACACGCTTCGGTGCAGCCGTCGCCCGCGGTGGCGTTCCCGTCATCGCACACCTCCTCCTTCTCGAGCACGCCGTTGCCGCAGGCGGCCTTGTCCACGCAGGGAGCCCCCGGCGTGCTGCAATCCCACCAGCTCCCCTCGACGCGGCACTGGGCGTTGCAGCCGTCGCCTGGGACTTGGTTGCCGTCGTCGCAGCCCTCTTCCTCAGCCTTGACCCCATCTCCGCAGATCGAAACCCGCTGGCAGCCACCCTGGGCCGTGCAGCGCCAGCCCTCTTCGACCTGGCAGCTTGCGTTGCAGCCATCACCCGGGTTGATGTTGCTGTCGTCGCAGTTCTCCCCGGCCGAGATGTGGCCGTCGCCGCAGCTCTGCAGGGGCAAGCACGGCGCGCCCGCGGTGGGGCAGTAGAAGCCGGCTTCCACCGCGCGGCAGTTCGCCACGCAGCCGTCTCCCGCGTTGGTGTTGCCGTCATCGCAGCTCTCGCCCGGGTCTCGGACGCCGTTGCCGCACTGGACCTTCGACGTACAACCACCACCCTCCGGCGGGCATTCGTAATTCGGCTCGATCATCTTGCAGGTTCCGGCGCAGCCGTCGCCCGCGAGCGTGTTGCCGTCGTCGCAGACCTCGCCGTTCTCGAGATCGACGTGCATGTCTCCGCAGTACGGTCCCGCATCGACGACCCGGTAGACGCACCGGGTCCCGTCCGCCAAGACGCAATTGCCACCATCGTCGTTGTGACCCGCGTCGGGATCGAGCGTGCTCCCACCCGTGCCGTAGTAGTTGCCGGTTGCACCCGTGCCATCGATCGGCGCGGAGCCCGAACCGTTGTCAGGGCCGTCGATCGGCGCCTCGCCGGCGCCCTTGCTGGAACAGCCGAGCCAGAGGAAGGTCGGGACGAAGGTTACGATTAGAAGCCAGAGCGCGCGGACGGGGAAGGTGCGAGGCATGGCAGGACTCCCGTGGTTTCCTGCAGTATGCGCCGTCCAGCACCCCACGACCATCGGGAAACAGGGATTCATGTGCGGCGGAAACTTCGTTGTCCGGTGTTCGTTGAACCGCGCCAGCGCCCATGCTTTCGGCCTACGTCCGGGATGGGCCTGGAAGGCCTCGCGTGCGGGCAGGATGGGACACCTCTCGAGAGTAGAGACGTGCCTTGCTCGGCGCAGGTCTACCTTCCCGAACTCCCCTCGAATCGCCATCGTTGACCCGTTCGCCCGAGGTTTCCGTCGGGGCCCGATTCCGCCAGCAAGGATGGTACGCCCGCACCCGATTCTTCGTCGGGTGCTGCTCCCGGGCTTCCCTCGAAATCGTGCGTCAGCCCCCGCTTCGTTGCCTTCGTTGCGGGGGATTGACGACTACTCTCGAGAGTACTGCACGTCCCTTGAGGCGCAGCCGCACCCCTGCGCTGGCGGCGACCACCAGGAGGCTACCCATCTCGAGGACCCAGTTCAATGCCAGGCCTCCGACGCGGAGGCCGAGCAAGGCGTCGACGTGGTGGAAGGAAATCGCCCGAACGAGGACGAAGGCCGAGAGCCCGAGCATTCCGAAGAGGGCGATCCAGGTGGGGACCGGCGCGCCACGCACCAGCCACCCGAGCCCCGAGCCGCCAGCGATCGTCGCGATCCCCGCGGTCGCCACGAAGGCATACTGGAAGGCGCGCCGGTGCGCGTAGATGTCGAGTTCGCGGAAGACGACGCGGCCCGCCTCGGTCACGGCCGACTGCAGATCGAGCTGCTTGTTGATCCCGAGCAGGACCAGCACCATGAATAGCCCCGCCCAGAACCAGTTCTCTCGGGGACCGCGCACTCGACGCGCATGGACGACCCGCGCGCAAGCCACGGCGGCCACGACGTAGAGCACGACGGTCAGCCAGCCACCGATGGTTGGATCGCCGATCCCCGGGGACCACTGGCCGATCCAACCTTGGCCGTGAGCAGGGGCTAGGTGGGCGGCCGTGCTCATCGATCAGAGAAACTCCCCGTCGCGCGCCGCGCCTGCTTCTTCTCCGCCCGTCCTCGCGCGAGACGGCCGGCGACGGCATGGCGGCAATGGACGCGGCGATGGCGGAGAGGGAGGGATTCGAACCCTCGGTAGGTGTCACCCTACGCCCGCTTAGCAAGCGGGTACCATCGGCCTCTCGGTCACCTCTCCAAGGTTCCTTCGGCAGGGGCGGAGAGGCTACCTCGGCCGCATCGAGCGTCAAGCACCACCGAACCCGTCCCTGGACGATCTGTCAAGCCCCGCGGCCGAAGGGGTCCATTGGCGGGTTCGATCCGGCGAGTAGGCATTACAATCCCGGCGTGCTGCCCCTCCGACCACCTATGCCCGCGGTCTCGCCTGCCGCCCGCGACAAGGCCAAGACCCTCCTCTTGCGGGCGCTCGGTCCGTCGAAGGTCAAGACTGACCCCGACGATTGTGCCGTCTACTCCAGGGACGAGTCCGAGGCCGAGGGGATGGTGCCGGACGCGGTCGTCCTGGCCGAGGCGGCCGAGGATGTGCTCTTGGCCCTCGCCGTGGCGCGCGAGGCCGGAGTGCCGATCACCCCCCGAGCGGGTGGCACGGGGCGAACCGGGGGTGCCGTCCCCGTCGGGGGGGGGATCGTGCTCTCTCTGCTCGGGATGAATGCCATCAAGGAGATCGACCGCCGCGAGCAGATCGCGGTCGTGGGTCCCGGCACGGTGCTGAGCGAGCTGCACGCGGCGGTCGAGCGCGAGGGGCTCTTCTATCCGCCGGACCCGAACTCTAGTGTCGGCTGCGCCCTCGGCGGCAACGTCGCCGAGAATTCGGGCGGGCCGCGCGGGTTCAAGTACGGGGTTACGGGCGACTACGTACTCGGGATGGAGGCGTTTCTGATCGGCGGCCAACGCCTCTCCGTCGGACGACGCACCAGGAAGGGCACCACGGGGTACGATCTGACGTCGCTGCTCGTGGGCAGCGAAGGCACGCTGGCCGTGTTCGGGGATCTCACCCTCCGGCTCCTCCCCAAGCCCGAGGGGCTGATGACCCTCATGGCGTTGTTCGAGGACGAGCGGGGGGCGGCCCGCGCCGTCGAGGAGATCACCGGACGCGGCTTGATCCCACGGTGTATCGAGTTCTTCGACGCGACCACGCTCCAGGCGGTTCGCGACGCCAAAAATCCGATCGACGAGCGGGCACGTGCCATGCTCATGATCGAGGTGGACGGCGACGAAGCCGCCTGCGAGGTGGCCTCCCTCGGGGTGGCAGATGCGTGCGAGGCCAGCGGCGCGAGCGAGGTCTTGGTCGCCCAGGAGCCGGCCCAGCGGGAGAAGCTCTGGGCCGCGCGCAAGGAGATGAGCCCCGCCGTCCGCAAGCTCGCCAAGCACAAGCTCAGCGAAGACGTCGTGGTGCCGCGGCAGCAGCAGGGGGAGCTCCTCACGAGGGTGCGCGCCGTTGGTGAGCGGCTCGGCGTGCGTACGCTCGCCTACGGTCACGCCGGCGACGGAAACTTTCACGTGAACTTCCTGTGGGACGACCCCGACGAGGTGCCGCGGGTCGATGCGGCGATCGAGGCGCTCTTCCGCGACGTGATTGCCCTCGGCGGGACCCTCACCGGAGAGCACGGGATTGGGGTGCTGAAGGCGCCCTACCTGCCCCTCGAACAGGCGTCGGAGCTGATCGGCGTCCAACGGGCGATCAAGGGGGTGTTCGATCCCCAGGGGCTACTCAATCCCGGAAAGATATTCCCTGCGCGGGGTCATCGCGACTGCTGACGGCCGGGGAGCGCGTCGAGGCGTCACGCGCTGCTCGCGCGGTCCTACACGGGAAGCCACCCGGGTCGAGGGCGGTTTCCGGTCGCAACGCAAGGACCGTCGGACGCAGATCCGCGCGGTGGCGTCACCCCGCCGGCCCGCACCCGGCAGGGGCTGGCGGGGTGACGTCACCACCCACGCGACCGAGCTGGGGGTGGGCCAAGGTCCCGAGCTCTGGTGGGTTCAACCACGATGCTCCGCTCGCACCTCACGTCGAAGCGCCCCTTCGCCAAGAATGCTCTGCCCGGCGATAGCTGGTCGGCGCTGGGCTGGTTCCTGTCCGGTGCCCTCCTGGCGGTCGCCTGCGGGGGCCGGCAGTCCCCCGCGGGTCCAGTCGAGGATGGCCAGTCGTTCGCGGACGCGGTGCGATTGATCTGCACGGTCGACGCACGCCTCGACCCCGCGGTGCGGGAGGATCCGCTCGCGTTGTCCCAGGCCCGCTGGGATCGGATTCGCGAGGAGGTGACGAACGCAGACGGCATCTACCTTCGCACGGTCCTTGAGGCGGAGCCGCCCGCGCGGCAGCTCTCGCTCCTTTCCGCGGAGGCGGCGCGGGTGGGGCTTGGCACCTGCCCGCTCGCGGTCGCCTTGGGGGCCGCTGATGACCCGTAGGAACCGCCCCGGTTCTCCCCTCGTGGGGGGGGCGCCCTCACGGAAATACGCGGGCGGTGGGAGCCGATGGTATCGTGGGCGCGATGCCCCTCACCCCGCGTGTCGAGCGGCTGAAGTTACCGCGGTCACGCCGGAGCGTGCTCAGTTGGGCGCTGTGGCGGGAGTGGTGCTTCGCCAAGGCTCTCGGGCGACGTCTCGGTCTCAGGCTCGTGGTGTTCGTGGTGTTGCTGCTCGTCGGGGGCCTGCTCTTCCGTCACTACGAACCCGACCGGGTCTCTTCCTACGTCCAGGCCGTCTACTTCAGTCTGAGCCTCGTCTTCGGCGAACCGCCCGAGGAATTCCCGAGCGTGGTCGTGCTTCAGGCTTTGTTCTTCGTCCTCCCCCTGCTCGGGCTTACGGTGCTCATCGAGAGCGTGGTCGAGGTCGCGAACGTGTTGCGCGATCGCCGGAGCAATGACCGAGTTTGGAGCGAAATCATGGCAGAGAGTCTCTCGAACCACGTCGTCCTGGTCGGGCTCGGCCGCGTTGGCTATCGCACCTACCGCGCCCTGCACGGGCTCGGCGTTCCCTTGGTCGTGATCGACGTGAACAAGGACGGCGAGTTCTTGAGCGATGTGCGCCGCGACGGGACCCCCATCATCATCGGCGACGCTCGTCGCGAGGCGCTGCTCATCACCGCTGGGGTGGAACGGGCCGCCGCCATCTTGGCGGCTACCAATGACGACCTGGCAAACCTCGAGGTCGTGCTCGACGCGAAGCAACGAAACCCAGGGATCCGGGTCGTCATCAGGATGTTCGACCAGAACATGGCCGACAAGGTCCAGGCCGGGTTCGGTATCCAGGCCGCGTTGAGCTCGACTGCCCTCTCCGCGCCGACCTTCGCCGCCGCCGCCGTAGTGCCACACCTCGTCGCGTCATCGCTCCTCGACGACCGACTCGTGCTCATGGTGAACCGCGTCATTCGAGACGGCGAGTCCTGGTGTGGTCGCACCCTGGCCGAGCTCGCCGAGGCGCACCGCATCGCGTTCGTTCGCCGCACTCCCCCGAGCGGCGAGACGCAGATGTTCCCCCCGCCGAGTACGAAGCTCGGCGCGGGCGATGTGGTCGTCGTGGAGGGGGTGTACGAGGACCTGGTCTCGCTCGCGGTTGCCTGAATCAGCGACCGCGAATGGCTTCTCGGTGGCCTCGTTCCCCTCGGGTGAGGCGGGGCAACCTCTCCTCGGTGATCGTCCTCCTGTTGGCAGATGCCCTGGCCCTCGAGGGGTCCCCACGTACGCTAGCGCGGCCGACGGCGAATGCCCGGCTGGGCCCGTCGGCTCCTGGACGCTGGCTTCTTCTTCGTGGCGGTCCTCCGGCCCGCCGAGCCGGACCCCTTCGGCGGTATGGTTCTGGCGGGGCGGTTCGGTCCGGCGCGCTTGGTAGCCTTCCCTTCTGGCAGGTGGCGCGGGGCGCCACGGGGAGCGGGTGCGCCCGTCAGTTCGATTCCTGGACGCTCGTTCCGCGCCCGGTACACGACCACGGTCCGCCCGATGACCTGCACCAACCTGGCGCCCGATGACCGCCCGATCGCTGAACCGGCTTCCTCGGGGGAGTCCGGACACTCGCGTCCGAGCCGCAACTTGACGAGCTCGTGGGCGACGAGCGCCTCCTCGACTTGAGCGATCACGGCCGCGGTCGTCCCGTGGTGGCCGATCTGGACGACCGGTTCCAGCCCGTGGGCGAGGGCGCGGAGGTAGGCGCGTTGCTTGCTGGTGAGGGGGGTGCTCATCAATGATTGCCGTAAGTTAGCGGCGGTCCGGGGTCGCGCCGGGGGCGCGGTCCGCACCCCGACCGTGGGTGGTGTTGCCTTCGACCCCGGAGGCATAGCATGTCTAGCCCGAAGACCGTGCGGATCCTCTACGGTGTCGTGGGCGAGGGAATGGGTCACGCGACTCGGAGCCGCGTCGTGATCGAGCATCTCTTGCAGCGCGGGCACCGGGTGCGCGTGATCGTCTCGGGACGGGCGCACCAGTTCCTCCGTGAACGGCTAGGCAACTACCCGCTGGCCACGCTCGAAGAGATCCAGGGCTTCCGGCTGGTCTACCGCAACAACCGGCTCGCCAAGAGCGACAGTCTCCTTTCCCAGCTCAAGGACGCGCCCCACGATCTCGCTCAGAACCTCCGCGTGTACCGCAGAGTGGCGGAGGACGGGATGCAGCCCGAGCTCGTGATCAGCGATTTCGAGACATGGGCGGCGCTCTATGCCATCAACCACTTCCTGCCGGTGATCAGCATCGATAACATGCAGATCATCACCCGCTGTCACCACCCGCCTGAGGTCAACGGTTCACCGAGCTTCACCCGTGGCCTGACCAGGTTCGCCGTGAACATTCGGGTGCCCGGGGTTTCGCACTACTTGATCACGACTTTCTTCTTCCCTCGGGTTGCCAAGCCGCGAACGACGCTCGTGCCGCCCATCCTCCGCCGGGAGATCATCGAGGCCCGTCGTGAGCCTGGCGAGCACGTCGTCGTCTACCAGACCTCAGGGAGCAACGAGGAACTCGTGCCTGCGCTCCGCCGCCTCGGCCACGAATTTCGTGTCTATGGGATGGGTCGGGTGGGCACCGAAGGCAACGTCACCTTGCGCGCCTTCTCCGAGGCGGGCTTCGTCGAGGATCTCCGGACGGCGCGGGCCGTGATCGCGGGCGGCGGCTTCACCGTGCTGAGCGAGGCGGTGTCGCTGGGCGTTCCCATCTTGAGCGTCCCCATCGAGCTGCAATACGAACAGGAGCTCAACGCGCGGTACCTCGCGTACCTCGGCTACGGTGGCTGGGCCCCAGCGCTAGACCTCGACGTCATCAGCTCGTTCCTCGCTCGGACTGACGAGTACGCGCACGCATTGGCCGGATTTCCCCGTCCGGACAACACCATGGTGTTCGCCTGCCTCGACGAGCTCCTCGATCGCGCCGGTCGCGGCGACCTCCGCCCGGCGTGGCTGGAGAGCCAGTCGATGGGCAAGTGGCTTCCGCTGCGCCTGCCGTGATATGAGGCGCTCCATGTCGCGTTCGGTCTCCTCCTCCTTCGCCGGATTCGCCCTGATTGGTACCGTCGTCGCCTGCGGCTCTCGGCTCCCGCCCGAGGCGACCCCCGGCGAGACCCCCGCTCCCGACGTCGCGCCGATCATCACGTCCCGCGCCGAGCCGATGCCGGTCGCCTCCGGGAGTGCTGCGGAGGTGGTCGCGCCCGCTCCCGACGAGGCTGTGGCGAGCGCATCTGCCGCGCCAGCCGTGTCCGCCTCGCCCTCCGCGACCCCGTGAGTCACCCGCGGTCCGCGTTCGTGCCAAACGGTACCGTCGCGCCCGCTCGACATCGGCGAGTGCCGTTCGGGCGGCCCCGTACCCGCACGCCGTGGACGCTCCTACCTGGGCAAGCGAAGCCGGAGCGGAGGTCGAGGCGCCGCACCGGCATGCGGCAGTGAATGCAAGGGAGGATGGGCAATAGGCAGGGTCGATCCATGGACGCCGCGGTCCTGCCACCGAGGTCACCCCCGACGTTTGGGTCCACGCTTCCCACCGCGAAGGACCCTACGACTGCGGGACCTCCAACACCAAGCACGCACGACGTCCCTCCACATCGGCGCCGGTGGGGGGCGGAGGGGTAGCACGCACGTTGGCGTCTTCTCTCCCACCTGCTACTGCTTCGGCGTGCTCGCGCTTGGCGTCGATCCAGGGACTCGTCACCTCGGTTGGGGGTTCGTGCGCCGGGAGGGGGCTCGGCTGCGGCACATCGCGCACGGCATCCTTCACCTCGATCCGAGCGAGCCGCTGGCACTCCGCCTCCTCGACATCGACCAGCGTCTCGACGCTCTGCTGCTCGAGTACCGCCCGGACGTGGCTTCCGTCGAGACCCTGTTCTTCCACAAGGATGCGCAGGCCGCTGCCAAGCTCGGACACGCACGGGGAGTGGTGCTGGCCGCGCTGGCCCGGCGCCGAGTCAACGTCTTCGAATACGCACCCGCGCACGTGAAGCGCACTATCGCGGGCACGGGTCAGGCGAAGAAGCCCCAGGTGGCGGCGATGGTACGGGTGCTGCTGGCGCTCCCGGACCTGCCACCGGCGGACGCCGCGGATGCCCTCGCGCTCGCCCTCACCCACCTTCGGATTGGCGAGCTCGGTCGGTCGGTTGCGCTTCTTCCCCATGTTTCCGTCGGTGCCCGTGCTGGCAAGGGGCGGGGGCGAGCGGTGTTGCGCGCCCTGGCTCGGGCTCAGCTGGCCAAATGACCCTGCTTGGGGGTGGGTTGGCAGCGCCCGGTTCGGCTGGTGGTTCGGTGCGGATCGGGTCTTCCGGGAACCCACGCGACCTGTGGTCGGCGGGAATGGGAATGCTTTGGCCTTCTGGTGGGTTGGCGCTGACGCGTGGCTGTCGCTGCGACCTTACGGAATGGCGGCGAATGTTCTGGTCATGCTCTGCGTCTGTATTTGCGCGAGCGATCCTGATACCTCCCTGGCCGAGCCACCCTTGCATGGTCGTGCGCCAAGGCTCCCGCTCGAATGGCGTCCCCAGGATGGAAGCCAGTCCCGCCGGAATTTCCAACCCGAGTACCGTCATGAAGCAGAAGTGGTTGCTGATCGCCCTCGTTCCCGTGGTGGCTCTGGGGGTGCTTCCTGGGTCGTCGGCCCTCGGGCAGACCCCGCCCCCGACCAAGCCATCGGCGACGCGGCCGCCGCCGGCCTTGCCCGAGCCCTCGGCCAGCGAAATCGCTGATCGGGTTCAGGCCTTTTACGACCGGACGACCGTATTCAAGTCCGATTTCCAGCAGCGCTACTGGGTGAAGGCCTACGACAAGACCAAGGACAGTCGGGGCCAGGTCATCTTCAAGAAGCCTGGCAAGATGAGCTGGCGCTACACGAACAACGGGAATCGCGTCGTCTCCGACGGGACGGTCGTGAAGGTGTACGAACGCGACAACAAGCAGATGTACGAGCAGCGGCTGAACGATAGCCAGTACCCGGCGGCGCTGAGCTTTCTCACGGGAGGCGCCAAGCTCAAGCAGGAGTTCATGCTCCGCAAGCTCAACGCGCGTGACCTCAAGTTCGAGGGCGGGTACGTGCTCGAAGGGGCGCCCAAGCAGCCGACCGCCGCCTATCAGAAACTGCTACTCTTCATCGATGCGCGTACGGCCCAGGTGCGACGGGTCCTGCTCCTCGATGCTCAGGGCAATCGCAACCGCTTCGAGTTCGACAACCCTGTGGTGAACGCCCGGGTGCCTGACAGCGAGTTTTCCTTCGAGCCGCCTCCGGGCACGCAGGTCATCAAGCCCTAGCCTGGCGGAGCCGGAACCGAGCAGGCCATCAGCGGTCAGCGGTCAGGCAGAACGTGGAGACCCTGATTGCTGACGCCCGATTGCCGATGGCCACGAGAACGTTGAAGAATACTCTGCCAGATCCGGTCAAGATCGCCCCGCCAAGGGACTGGAGCACCGACCAGGTTGCCGATAGCAGCGGCGCCGCTGGAAACGCGTCCGTGCGGGGCGAGGACGCGTTTTCGGCGGCGCTTCTGGCGAGATCTATTCCCGGTTCGGTGCTCTAGATCACCGTTCCATCATCGGCGACAGCGGATCGCGCGGACAGGGGTTTCGCCGACCCGATGGTGTTCCGCAATGGCCGGACGGAGGACGGGAGGCGGCCATGGCTGGGGCTTCGGCTGTGGCAAGGGGGTTTCGGCGGCGGTGGTCGGCCGGGCCGCTTCGGGATCAGCTCCTTCGAGCTCTGCAGAGCGCACATCGGTTCCGGGGAACGCGCCGTATCCACCGAAGCTGACGGACTCATGGCCATCTTCCAAGTGACCGAATTCGCTTTGTTCTTCCTTCATCGCCGGCCGCGCATCGGTCCTTGCTGGTTGCCAATTCGCTCCGGTCGTCGTTCCCACGCATCAAGTGTCGCCGATGCGCGGCCGGTGATTCAGGTGTGCTGACCGGCCGGTGACCAAGATGCTTTCCCCCAACCCGCTGCCGGTGGCGCCGAAGCACGCACGGGGACCCGGCTTGTGGGGTCGCGGGGCTCCGCGTCGGTTGACCCGACGGAGCGACGGAGCAGCACCCATCGAACTCTGGGTGGCCGTCGCGACCGGAGTCCACGCTCCGCTACGTCCGACGGAGCGATGGAGCAGCACCCATCGGACTCCGGTGCACGCTGTCCCGGCCTACGGCGCCTTCGCGTTCGCGGCAGCCTTCTCCTCGGGCGACAGCTTGTTCGCCGGGCTGTAGGTCTGGGTTGGGGGTGGCTCGCGACCCCCGACCGTTTCCTCCGCGTCTTCCGGCGCCTCACCCTCGTCGAAGCTCATCCCTACCTCCATCTCACCCGTTGGCGAAAAGGGCTCGGAACTGGTGTTGGTTGCGGCCGCATCGCTCGCCGGCGCCGCCGCCGATTCCTGTCGTGCCGCGCAAGCCACCGATAACAGCCCGCTCGCTGCAAGCGCTAGTACCCAGTTGATGCTGCGCATCGTCGCATCCTCCTCGTGCAATCGACGCCTTATCGTTTGCCTCTCTAGCCTACTCCTCACCCCTCGCGTGGCAAGCTTGGTGGTCGAGTCGCCGCTCGAGGGAACCCAGGACCAAATCGACATCCTGGGGATGAGGCAAGCCTTGGACCCACCCTTTTCGGCCCCGAGAGACCACCCCCAAGCCGGCGGAGCCGGAACCAAACAGGCCACCAGCGGTCATCGGTCAGCGGTCAGGTAGAACGCGGAGACCCTGATCGCTGACGCTGGCTGGCTGATGGCTGATGGCTGCGAGAACTTTGAAGAAAACGTTCTGTCAGATCCGGTCAAGATCACCCCGTCAAGGGACTAGACTCCGGGACTGACGGCATCCCGCTCGCGGTGTACGCTTTGTTCGGAGGACTAGGCCTGGATGGAATACTCGATGCTCCGCGGATCGGTTGGCCTTTTGGCGGTGGTGAGCCTGCTCGTGGCATGTGGCGACGAGGACGATGGAGGGGACGACAACGGATCGAGCCCTGAGGTCGAAATCGAGAATCCCTTGACCGACCCCGAGAGCGGCCCGCCTGCCGGGAACCCCGACGGCACTTGCGGGGTGCCAGCGGAGGCGGGGCTCGGGGACGTGACCAACCCGACGAGGGTGGTCGGGAACGGGATACCGGACAGCTGTACGTCGGCGGAGGTGGTGGAGGCCGTGACCGCCGGGGGTGTCATCACCTTCGACTGCGGACCCGATCCGGTGACGATCCAGATGGAGGAAACCGCGAAGATCGTCAACGACACCACGGCCGAGATCGTGATCGACGGCGGCGGGCTCGTCACCCTGAGCGGGATGGGAGCGCGGCGCATCCTCTACATGAACACCTGCGACGAGGCCCAGCACTGGACGACGGATCATTGTCAGAACCAGGATCACCCGCGGCTTGCGATCCAGAACCTCACCTTCATCGACGGGGACTCCTCGGGCGAGCCCGAAGAGACCAGCGGCGGCGGGGCGGTCTGGGTGCGTGGCGGCCGGTTCAAGGTCATCAACTGCCGTTTCTTCAACAATGTCTGCGCCGACACGGGGCCCGACGTCGGTGGGGCAGCAATCCGTGTGTTCAGTCAGTACGAGGGCGAGCCCGTCTACGTCGTGAACACGACCTTCGGGGGCGCTCCGGATCTCGGCAATCGCGGGTCGAACGGTGGGGCTATCAGCAGCATCGGTGTCTCCTGGACCATCATCAACAGCCTGTTCTCCTATAACCGAGCGTTGGGCAACGGTGGCAACCCGGCTGATTCGGGGACGCCCGGCGGCGGCAGCGGCGGTGCCATCTACAACGACGGCAACACGATGACGCTCTCTCTCTGTGGGACCCGAATCGAGCACAACCAGGTCAACGCCTACGGCAGCGCCATCTTCTTCGTGACCAACGACCACTCCGGGAATGTGGTGATAAGGGATTCCGTCATCACGAACAACACGGGCGGTTCTTGGGAGCCAACCTACCCGCAGATCTCGAACCACGACGACACGCCGATTTCAGTCACGAACTCGACGATCGAATAGGGTCGACCGCCGGGGAGGCTCCGGTGAGGCGCTCGGATCGCGGGCCTAGAGCGCCGATCAGGTTGCCAACAGCAACGGCAGCGCTGGAAACGCGTCTGTGTCAGGCGAGGACGCGTTTCCAGCGCTGCCTCTGGATAGGTCTGCTGTCGGTTCGGTGCTCTAGGTTGTTGATTTGACGCAGCAATCAACCTGATTGCTCCTCTAGCGCGGGACAGGCCCGTACCCAGGCACGGCGGCGGATCGCGCTTGCGGTAGGGCTCATTTTGGCGGGGGAGGCGAGCCCTCCCCCGCATCGGCCGCGACCCGCGGCGTCCCCCTCCTCGCCGCTCGCTGAGCGGCGGGTGCCTCCGGCGCCGATCTATCGCGCTGCCGAGAACCCGGGCGTGACGTGCGGGTTCTCAGACCCAACCGGGCGGAGTCGGAACCAAACAGGCCAGGCCGTCAGCGGTCAGCGGTCTGCGGTCAGCGGTCAGCGGTCAGGTAGAACGTGGAGACCCGGATCGCTGACGCCTGATTGCTGATGGCCACGAGAACATTGAAGAATTTTCTGCCAGATCCGATCACGATCACACCGCTCAGGGACTGAGTCGATCAGGGCTCGCATTCGAGCTGGGCTCCGCCGAGCCTTGGCTCATGCTGCGAGTGGCCGTCGGGGGTGTTGGCCACGCGAAGCTCGCGACGGTGGCGGCCGGAGATGTCTGGCGTCTTGGTGTCAGCGACACCAGGTCGCAGTCGGCCGACGGTCCGATGGGCAGGGGCATGGGCGAAGAGCGGGTCGCCAAGGGGACCATCCTGGCGAGCGCGCCCCTGTCCGGTCTCCCCCGACCCGCGCTAGGCTCGTTCCCCAGCGCCGCCTCGGCGCGCCCAGCGATCCATTCCGGGGGGCTTGCCGCGGGGTGGGCGACGACGAGCGGAGCCTCCATGAGCGAGAAGGACTTCTATCGAGAGGACGCCAAGCAGCGCGCTGCCAGTTCCGTGAAGGTGGTCGAGTCACAGACCTCGGCGGAGGTCGTGGTGGCGGTCCGGCGCCGGTCCGGCGACTATCGAGCCGCCGCCTACCACTTCGGCCTTGCGGTGATGGGGCTGGTCGTCGGCTACATGCTCGTTGCCCCGCAGACCTTTTCGGTCGCGGCGATCGCTCTCGACGGCCTCCTCGCCTTCCTCTCCGCAGTCGCCGTGGGCCTGAGCTTCGATTCACTTGCGCGCCTGCTCGTCCGCCCCTCACGGCGCACGGCCAACGTAGAGCAGGCCGCGCGGGCGGCCTTCTACGACCTCGGGATCTCGCGGACGAGTGGGCGGAACGGCATCCTCGTGTTCGTTTCCACCTTCGAGCGTACCTGCGCCATCGTACCCGACATCGGTATCGACGTTGCCCTGCTCGGTCCACCCTGGGCAGCCCAGTGCGCCGCGATCCAGGCGGCGGTCCGGCGCCCGAACCTCACCGCGTTCCTCGCGGCGCTCGAGGCGCTCGGCCCGATCCTCGGCGGCCCCATGCCGCGGGCCGACGACGACGTGAACGAGCTACCGGACGAGGTGCAGTGATGACTACCACCTCGTGCCCTCCCGCTGTCTGCCGGGCTTCGTGGCGTGGCCTTCGCATTCATCCCGCGTGGCTGGTCGCCGCGGCCGCCGGGGTCGCCGTCCTTCTCGTTGCGGCCCTGGCGCTGGCGCGACCCGGCGGCGGGCACTCCTTCTCGGGCGGCAGCCGCGGGGGTGGCGGTGGCGGTGGTGCAGAGGGGATTGGCCTCCTGATCCAGCTTCTGATCTGGCTCGTCTTCCGTCACCCGGCCATTGGCATCCCCGTCGTCCTGATCGTGATTGTCTTCTTCATTGGCAAGGCGGCGCTCGGCGCCACGATGAAGGGCTGGTCCACGACCTCTGCAGCTCAGGTCACGGCGGTGCAGCAGGTGCAGCGGACGATGCGGGCCGCCACGATCCCACGCGTGCAGCTAGACCAACTGCGGTCGCTCGACCCAGAGTTTTCCGTGATCCTCTTCGAGGATTTCGCCTATTTCCTGTACGCCGCGGTGCAGCGTGCGCGGGCCACCGGCTTCGAGTCCATTGCCGCCTACGTCGCTCCCGACCTCGCGAAAGCACTTCGCGATCCGAACCTCGTGGATGTGCGTGGGATCGTGATCGGTGCCGTGAAGATCGTGGGCTTCTCGGGGACCCAGCGGCCCACGATCACCGTCGAGCTGGAGCTCGAAGCGAACCTCGTCGAGGCATTCCGTACTGGCGGCGAGCGCCGCTTCTACGTGGTCGATCGGCTGCGGCTCGAGCGCTCCGCGCAGGCGCGCTCCCGGCCGCCGGCCCGCACCAGGATCCTCGACTGCCCGAACTGTGGTGCCCCGCTCGAGGCGGTCCGCGGCGCGCGCTGCACCTATTGCCAGCAGGACGTTGGCTACGGACGGTTCGACTGGAACGTGACCCTGCTCCGCAACCTCTCGAAGGAGCCGCGGGGGCCGCTGCTCGCGAGCGACACACCGGAGGTCGGGACCGAGCTTCCGACCATCGTCGACCCGGGGGCAGCGATGCGTCTCCAGCTCATCCAGCAGCGGGATCCGACCTTCACCTGGGACGTCCTCTCGGCGCGCCTTGCCCATGTCTGGGGCGAGCTCCAAGTCGCCTGGTCGACGCGCGATCCAACGCGGATCCGCCCCTACGTCACCGATAATCTGTTCCAGTCGATGGTGTACTGGATCGACCTATACCTTCAGCAGCGTTGCCGGAACGTCAACGAGAATGCGCGGATCATCCGGGTGGACCTCGCGAACGTGCTCACCGACGCGACCTATGACGCGGTCACCGTCCGGCTCTTCGCGACCGGGCTCGACTACACGATGGCCGACGATGGGCGGGTTCTGAGCGGGAGCCGGTCGCGGCCGCGTACGTACTCCGAGTACTGGACCCTCGTCCGGGGCACCTCGCGCAAGGGTCCCTCACGCGGCGACACGAGCTGCCCGAGCTGCGGCGCGCCGCTCAAGGTCGGGATGGCGGGCAACTGCGAGTACTGCCAGGTCAAGATCACGAGCGGCGATTTCGACTGGGTTCTCTCGCGCATCGAGCAGGACGAGGTCTACGCGGGGTGAGCGCGGGGTCCCCCGGTTCTCCGGTCCCGCGCTCGACTACCAGCGAGCTTCACGCGGGCGAGGTCGCAGTCTCCGTCGCTCCCGGATGGCCTGACCCCGATCCGGCAGCTACCTCCGGCTGGGGCCGCGTCGATCTCGATCGCCGAGCGTGTTCGGGTGCGGGGCGCTACCGCATTCGTCAGAACGGCAAGGGAATCGGCAGGGGCGCTCCACCGGTCATGCGGTACGCGGAGGCACCTTGCTGGACGATCGGGATCCGGACCTGCGCCGGTGGGTGCGTGCTCTCGAACGCGAATACCAGATCGGTCGGACGGAGCTGGCGAAGCCCAGCGAAGAAGCCGAGGAACAGGACCGCCCCATTCTCGGTCCACTTGTACTCCGAGCGGAGGCTGGACCGCTGGTCGCCGGTGACGAGCACGTTGCGAGTGGCGGCGGAGTCCGCGCCTACCTCGTTGATCTGGTTGAAGCCGGGCGCCGCGCTGCGGATAACGACGTTGGCTTCGGCGGCGGTCACGTTGCCGGCCGTGCAGGGGAGGTGTCCGAGGTAGTGGTGGCCCATCTCGTGGCCCACGACGAAGCCGACCTCCTCGTCGAAGATCTCATGCTGACGTTTGATCTTTTGTGGGTCGTTCTTCTGCGCGGGGTTCCAGAAGCTCTCGGGTGGGTGCACGAGAGGCTCGCCCCACACCTGGTTCTTCGCCATGAAGTCGATGTACTCGTCGACCTTGCGCGTACCGAATCGCTCGTCTGTCGCCTTGCACTGGGCCAAGTGCGCTGTCACGTCGAGAAGCCCATCGGAGACCGCGATCACGCCAGCGC
Source organism: Polyangiaceae bacterium (assembly GCA_016933275.1). Taxonomy (GTDB): domain Bacteria; phylum Myxococcota_A; class Polyangia; order Polyangiales; family Polyangiaceae; genus JAFGBI01. The sequence continues at coordinate 57,468 of JAFGBI010000216.1, forward strand.
CCCCTGAAGTGCAGGCTGCGAATGCGTTCACCACCCCGGGTTCGTCATCCACCAAGAGGGGGATGCCGTTGATTCGGGCCCGCTGATCGTCCGGTAACGCCCCCGTGAGCTCTTCGTAGTCGTCCTGGGTTCTCCCTCGCAACCAGGGGATGTCGATGTTGTTGATCGGATCCCCCGCCTCACTCGGGACCGCGTTGAATGCACTGGCGAACTTCGCGCCCGTGCTCGGTTGGGCGCCGAAGCCCATGGCACCGCCGTAGGCGCCGCTGCCCGGTGCTGGATAGATGATCTGGCGCTCGGCGCAGCCCAGCGGCGGCAGCATGAGGGCGAGGATGCCCAGCGTCCCGATGAAGGGACGCCACCTTCCCTTGCCGTGGATCTTGGTTACCAGGCCAGGGGCTGCCGGGCCTGCTTTCACCTGGGTTCGTTCCTGAATGGGACCGGTCGCGCTCATACTCCGCTCATCATCTTCTACGTCGAACGTCGCTCGGGTGTTCCCCCGGTTCCCTTCAGGCCTCTCGGCACTTCAGGATGCGGGGCTTCTGCCGGCCGCCTCGTTGGTCCTCAATTGGTGGCGCATCGCGCGCGTCCAAGGCTCAACCCGTTGCTCCGCGGCGGTCTTTCGAGATGCCGTCGTTGGGTTCCGAGCTACCGAGGTAGCGTCCGATCTCCTCGCGCTTGGACTGCACGGCGTCGAGCAGAGCCAGGGCATGGGCGATGCGCTTGCGGGAGAGCGGGTCCGGATGGCTCAGGCGCACCTTGTCCCAGCGGAGCTTGACCGCGTTCTGAAGTTCGCGAAGGTCCCGAACGGCGCGGCGGTGGGGGCGCTGAGAGCCATCGACACGAAGGGCTGCCACCACGGCGACGCACAGCGCGGTGAGGGCTGCGAACCCGGTGAGATAGCGATCCGCACCCAGGAGTCCGCTGACGGCCGCCGCCGCGGCCGCGAGGAAGGCGGTGCCGCGCGATAACCAGAACCGCGCGGTTCGTGCGCGGTTTCGGCGCAGGATGCTCGTGGCCCATGCTTCGAGATCACGGATCTGACCGTCCAGCGCGTCCTCGGGGGCGAAATTGCGGGGGACGGTGAGGACGGCGGCTGGCGGAGAGGTCTCTTCCCCACCATCCTGGCCACCGTCCTGCTCGAACTGGGCCCGCGGCGAGCCTGGTGCCGCGGGGGGCCAATCGCTCATGATCGGGTAGGTCGGTTTGCCGAGGGGCGAGGGTCCGACCTGGGAGAGGCCGTCGGGGGTTGCGGCTCGACCTCGTGTGCCATTGGTGCGTGGGCCCTCGACTGCAGTCGCTCCTCCACCGCTCCGCTCGCCGGGGCTTCTGGCCCCCTCTCCTGTCGGTCGGGACGGTTCGGCCGGGGCGCATGGCGCGTCGGTGGCGACTCGGCCAGGCTCGGGCGTACCCCGCAGCGGGTCAGGGCTTGCGCCGGCGGGTTCGGATGCGAGTCGGGACGACTCGGGTGCAGATCGGGGGGGATCCGCTGATGTCGTGCGTGCTTCCGCAGCCAGCTTCTTGGCGTCGTTCGGGGAGCGGCGTGGTACGGCAGGGCCGGTCATGGGCGGGGGTTACACCGTGCGGGGTGGGTTGGTTCCGCCCACGGCCGTGGAGAGGGCCGCGGCCGGACTTGCATGGGAACCGCCCAGGTACTTGCCGATTTCCTCGCGCCGGGTGGCGATCGTGTCGAGGAGGGCGAGGGCGTGGGCGATGCGACGAGGGTGGTAGGGGTTGGGGAACGCCAGCCGAGCCGCATCCCACCGGAGCTGGACCATGTGCTCGAGCTCACGCAGCTCGTGGAGCGCCCGCTGTTGAGCGGCTCCGAGGCGGTCCGGTCCTGACCAGACAGCCTCGATCACCAGACATAGCCCAGCGATCCCCGACAGCAGGACCGCGATCAGCAGCTGGTTCCAGAGTGGAACGGCCGCCGACGCCACCACCGCCGCTGTGAGGGCAACCGTGTGCAGGCCCCAGAACCGGAGGGCCGATTGGCGCTCGAAATCCTCATTGGCTCGCGCCCACCGCTCCAGATTCTCGAGCTGAGTCTTGATCGCGGCTTCGGGGGTGAAGCCGTCTGGGGACTCAGCCACGCGTTCCGGAATCGCTGGCCGCTCGGCCCCGCCCGCGTTGGGGGGAAAGGGGGTGAGCGCGCTGCCCTCGAACTGGGGGGAACGGGGCGGCGCGGGGAGGGGAGGTAGCCCAGCACCGGGCTGCGGGGGGGGAGGGTTGGTCACCGGCCTGGTAGGAGGGAGTCTAGCGGGCCTCGGGTCGGATGGGGAGCAACGACGGCACGCTCGAACACCGATCCGGTCGCCGACAGCAACGGCAGCGCTGGAAACGCGTCCGTGCGAGTCAAGGACGCGTTTCCAGCGCTGCCTCTGCAGGGGTCTGCTGCCGGTCCGGTGCTCTAGTCCCTGAGCGGTGGGATCTTGACCGGATCTGGCAGAAAATTTCTCAATGTTCTCGTGGCCATCAGCAATCAGGCGTCAGCGATCAGGGTTTCCACGTTCTACCTGACAGCTGACCGCAGACCGCTGATGGCATGGCCTGTTTGGTTCCGGCGGCTTAGTTTGTTGATTTGACCCAGCAATCAACCTTATTGCTGGTCGAGGGCGCCAGCAGGGTCGGGCGGCTCGCGAATACCGAGGGTTACCCAGGGGGACCTGCCAGACTCCATTCGTCTCCGGGCGTGTGGCATGGCTTCCGCTAGCCCGAAGCGGCAGGGAAGGCTGGTCGCCCGGCCCCGCTCCGAGGACCCCGCGCCTCCATGGGCCTGGAGGCCCCGTCATCTCTCGGTCGGATCGCGTACCATTCGACCCGGCCATGGGCGACCCACCGCGTGACCATTTCCTCTTTGCCTATGGATCCCTGCGGGTCGGGGAGATCGACCACCACCACCTGGCTGAGGCCGAGCTGCTTGGCCCCATTCGGACTCCGCCCGCCTACCACCTGGTCGAACTCCGCCAGTATCCCGCACTGGTTCCGGGTGGACGCCTCGAGGTGGTGGGGGAGCTCTACCGGGTACCGCGCGCGGTTCTGCTTCGAATCGACGTCGTGAAGGAAGTACCCCGGCTGTTCAATCGCGTGAGCATCCTCCTTGCTGGCGGCACGACCGCCGAGGCCTACACGATGCGGCTCGATCAAGTGCCGGGGATGCGGCGGCTGCGCCACGGGGATTGGAGAGAACGCTTCGTGAGTCCCTGGTCCCGGGCTTCGGTCCACCATCGGGGGCGGTCCCTTCGCTGATCCGTGCCGGGTTCCATGACAAGCGCGCCAGGGGGGCTCCGGCGGATGCCCAAGAACAAGGCCGGATTCGGCACGGCCTGGCTGCGGCACGGTCCATGCTGCCATGAAAGACGTGCTAGGTTTTAGACGTCGGTTGGTGCTTCCCCAACCCTTGCCATGAGTCCACTCCGCTTCGCTCTCGTCTGGTCGTTGGTGACCGCTCATTTCGCCGCGGTGGCGGCTTGCGGCGAGGTCGCCGCCGCCGGTGATCCGTCCGCTGGGCTGGCCACTGGAGGCGTTTGCACGGCCGCCGCGTGTGTCACCGGCAATCGTGATGGCGGGTTGGACGCGGTGAGCACCGCGATCGTGCGGCCCGATGCGGACGAAGCGCCCAGCGAGGGAACGACCCTCCGGGCGCTCTGCGGGACGGGATGCCCCGGCGCAGGAGGGGCGGGAGCCATTCTTTTCCCCGAGGACGCGGGGGCCTGCGTTGAGGCAGCGGGGATGGCTGATCACGGAGGCGCCGGTGGCGCGGCTGGCGTGCGCGGATGTTCCATCGTAGTCGGGGAAGGTTCGACTCCGGTTGGCCAATGCTCGCTTCGAGGCAGCGGTGACCAGGGTGATCCGTGCATCAAGCAGCTCGACTGCGCGCCTGGATTTGCCTGCGTCGGCGAGGACAATGCCGGTCAGTGTCGGTCCTACTGCTGTGCGGATCCGGAGATGTGTCCCTCCGGAACCTTCTGTGCGGCTCGACCGTTGCTCGATCGGGAGGGCAATCGAGTCGAGACGCCGCTCGACGTGCCGGTGTGTGTTCGGGCGGATGCGTGCCCGCTCGACGAACCCTATCCCTGCCCCACCAACGCCATCTGCACCTGTCCGACGAGCACCGCCTGCACGGTGGTGCGGTCCGACGGGACCACGGGTTGTGTGCCGGTTCCCTCACCTGGCGAGTCCGGGTTCGAGGGTGATCCCTGTCCGTGTTCCCCGACGACGACCGCAGGCTTGGGGTTCATCTGTTCGCAGACCACACAGACCTGCCTCGCGCTTTGCAAGCTCGAGGCCGATGCCTCCTCCTGTGGCGTCGGTCGTCGCTGTCAGTCGAGTGCCTCGCTGCCGGATGGGTTCGGGATCTGTACGACCACCCCGACGGCGGATGCCGGTCGCTGAGCCCGAGCTAGCGATCTGGGCTCGGCTGTCCGGTGGCACGCCGTGCAGGCGGCCGGCGCGGACGCCGGCGCGGCCTTGCGGGACCTTCGGCTGGTGGTGGGTGTTGGCTCGGCCGGGGCATCCGGCGGCGCTCCTCCTGCTCGAGCTGGGCGTTGAGCTCCATACCCACGAGCAGGGCCACGCACCACAGGTAGACCCAGAAGAGGGTCATCGCGACGGTGGCGAGGCTGCCGTAGTAGAGCGTGTAGCGGGCGAGGGTGCGCAGGTATTGCGCGAACCCCCACGACACCAGCACGCCGAGCACTACGGTCAACGTCGCACCCCGCCACACGTGGCGTTTCCGGTTGGGGTGGTTCACTGCGATTCGGAAGAACCCTGCGAGAAACACGGTGCCGATCGCCGCGCCCGTGACGTACGCGATGTACTGAGTGTGGAGCGGAACCCCGGCGGGCCGCAGCACGGCCTCGAGGGTGCGGGCAGGTCCGCCGGCCAGCGCGACCGCCACGACACCCGACGCACCCAGGGCCAGGATACACACGAAGACGCAAGCGAGCGCGATCAGGCGCTTCCACCACCACGAACGCCTCGACGCACCAGTGGCGTTCTCGAAGACTTGCATGAAGGTGTGGAACGCGTTCGACGCCATGTAGACCGCAACCACCGCGGCGAGCGGCGCGATCCCGCCCTTGAATCGGCCGAAATGGGTCTGCAGGATGAGGTGTACCTGGATCGGCGTGCTGTCCATGAGGGCGGACACGAACTGCAACGCCTCTGGGCTCTCGCGCAGCAGGGCAGCGAGGGCCCAACCGGCGAGCGCGAGGAGCGGGATCAGAGACAGGAACAGATCGAACGCCATCGCGCTCGCGTGGACGGCGACTCCGTCGCGGTTCATGCCGTGGGCGAGCGAGTAGCTGAATCGAAGGAAGGCGCTCCGTGCGAAGAAACCTTCCACTCGCGCGCCTGCCCTCGAGAAGAGGGTCGATTCGCCTACTGTCGCCACGATGGTCCAATCCCAAGACTCGGCCGACGGTCCCTCCCCCGTCTACCCCCCAAACCATCCAGTAGGTGACATTTGTCCCGTAACGGAACGGCGGCCTTGGCGGTTCCCTCTCGGGCCAGCCCGTTGGTCGCTCCCTCGAATCGACCCATCGCGGGGCATCCGGCTGCCAGGCTGACGAGCCGGGCGTCACCCCCGAGGTCGTCTGCCGGGGCGGTGCGCACCAGGCTGGCGCGCGGTTCGTGCTCAAGGCATAGCGTGGACCCCGTGACGGTCCATCAGGAAACCATCGAGATCCAAACCCGCGGTGCAGGATTTGTCGACATCACATCGAAGGTCGCGGCCGCGGTCCGATCGAGCGGGCTGTCGACCGCGCTCTGCACCGTATTCGTGTGCCACACCTCCGCCAGTCTCGTGATCCAGGAGAACGCCGACCGCGCGGTTCTCCGTGACCTCGAACAGTGGGCAGCGGATTTGGCGCCGGAGAGCCGAGCATGGGAGCACTCCGAGGAAGGACCCGACGACATGCCCGCCCACGCGAAGGCCGCCATCACCCGAACCTCGGAGACGATTCCGGTGACCAACGGGGAGCTGGTGCTCGGCACCTGGCAGGCGCTCTACCTGTGGGAACATCGTGCCCGGGCCCATCGGCGCAAGGTTGTGGTTCACGTGTCCGGATGAGCCTCGACGGAGGTGCGCCTCGGTTCTTCGCCATTGGGGCTTGACCCACCACCACAGACGGCGAGCATCGGGAGTCGACGATGGCGGACGACGGACAACGGGATGCGCGCCGAGAGTGGGTAGTACCAATCGCGGCGCTCGCTTCGACGGCCTTGGCGGCGTTTGGGGCCTTCTACGTCTTCGACTACTACTTGTTCAGTCCGCCCCCCGACCCGTCCGGCAACGCCCTCGACTTCTACCTGCGCTTCGATCCGGACAAGATCACGGATGCGACGGGATCGCTCGCGGCCATGGTGGCCGCCGTATTCGGTATCGTGATCACGGTCGTCAGCATCATCGTGCAGTTGTCAGCCGATCGGTATACGGGCGTGGCGCGGATGTTCCTCCACGATCGTACCAACCTCTCGGTGATGGGCTACTACCTCCTCACCACGCTCTACGGGATGTGGCTCAGCATGAGCCTCAAGAGCGGCTTCGCCCCCCGCACTGCCCTCGTGGCGATGCTGGTCGCGTCCACGATCGCCTTGGTCCTCATGGCCCCGTACTTCGGCTACGTGTTCTGGTTCCTCGAGCCGATGAACATCATTCGCCGGATCTGGAAGGGTGCGGTCAAGGTCGCCGCGGACGGAGCGAGCGAGCACGATGGGGAGCGTTGTTCGCGGGCTCAAGCAGACACCCTCGGCGCCATGGAGGAACTGACGGACATCACCTCGAATTCCATCTCCGGGAAGGACAAGATCATCGCGTCGGGAGCGGTGGACGCGTTGAAGGACCTCGCGCTCGAGTACCTGGCACGCAAGCCGCGGGCTACGGCTACGTGGTTCGAGATCGGCGAGCGGATCCGGAAGAACCCCGATTTCGTCGCGATGGACCCCGAGAGTCTCGCCGACCTGGAAGCACGGAAGACCTGGGTGGAGTGGAAGGTGATGCGCGAGTATCTCGGGATCTACAACGAGGCCTTGGTATCGATGCGGGACATCAACTACCTCATCGCGATCGATACCCGCTACATCGGCGAAGCGGCGGGCGCCGCTCGCGATGACGAGCTGTTGCGCCTCGTGTTTCGCTTCATGAATAGCTACCTCCGGTCGACGCTCAACGCTCGCGAGGTGCGGACAGCCTACAACGTCCTGAACCAGTACCGCTTGTTGGTCGAGACGATGATCCGCCAGGGTCATCATGACCTCGCCTTCGAGGCAGTTCAGTACCTTCTCTACTATGGGCACGTGAGCTTCGACATGAAGCTCACGTTCGTCACCGAGACCGTCGCCTACGACGTCTCGACGGTCTGCCAGATCGCGTGCGATGTCGGCTCGCCCTGCGAAGAGCGGATGCTCGCGGAGTTCCTCGAGCTCGACCGACCGCTCCGCGTACGCAGCCAAGAGAAGGCATTGCTCGGGGTTCGCAAGGCTCAGGTGAAGCTCGCCTCGTACTACCTCATGCGCGGAAACGAGGCGAAGGCGCGGATGATCTGCGATGACATGCGTGACGAGCCACCGGATCGCCGCCTTCAGATCCAGGAGCAGCTCGAGAAGGTCGGGAACAAGGATTTCTGGGAGATCATCGACCGCGGTCGGAACTTCGAGTACATGCCGCCCGAGCAGCGCGCAGAGCTCGGGCGGTTCTTCTCCTGGTTCGCCTCCGCCTGAAGTCGCTGTGGGAGGCGGACTCCCCGTGGACCCGTGCCAGCGGCAGCGGTCGCTCCGGCCCCGTTCGCCCGGCGAACGGCCTGCTGCCGTGCCCCCTGAACGCCCGCGAACGGGCAAGGTTCGCTAGAGCGCCGATCGGGCTGCCGACGGCAGTGGCAGCGCTGGCAACGCGTCCGCGCGAGGCGAGGACGCTTCGCGAGCGCTGCCGCTGGAGACGTCTGCTGTCGGTTCGGTGCTCCAAATCGCCGGCCGCGCATCGGCGACACTGGGTGCGTCGGACCGACGACCGGAGTGGACTGGCGACCAGCAAGGACCGATGCGCGGCCGGTGATGAAGGAAGAAAAAAGCGAATTCGACCACTTGGAAGATGGCCTTGAGTTCGTCGGCTTCGGTGGATACGGCGCGTTACCCGGAACCGATATGCGCTCTGCACAGCCCGACTGAGCCGATCCCGAAGCGGCCCGTAGCCCCGTGGCAGCTGCTGGGCGATCCGGTCCCCCTTCACCAGCGCGCTGAGCGCGAGGTGGTAGGCATCGAGCGACGTATGGGCGA
>JAFGBI010000217.1 GCA_016933275.1 Polyangiaceae bacterium
CGCGTCGAGCGCGTCTTCGATCCTCGCCTGGGCGAGTCGCTCGCTCTCCTCCACGGCGCGGGCGACGGCGGCCAACTGTTCGCGCCCACGCTTGATGAGATCTTCTTGCCCAGATTCGTTGGCGCGTAGCGTGTAGGTTCTTCCTGGTTCTAGTTGTTCTTCTTCGCCGGGTGGGGGGCGTGGGGGGAGGTGTGTTCCTGGTGACAGCCGGGGGTGTCTGGATGAAGAATGAGCCTCGTGTTTCCCGTCGGCGCAACGCCTAGCCAGCAACGCCGAGCGGGACGCGCGGAGGCTCGACATGGATGTACCGCTTGGGACGAGAGGAGGCAAGCCCTGGGGACGGCCGGGCTCGTGCAGCAGCTGCGGGACGCCGGGATGCCGCCGCGGCGCCCGCGTCGTCGGCCAGATGGTGGTGGGACCGGACGGCGAGGTGGTGCGGGAGGAGATTCGTCGCGGCCGTGCGTACTGCCCGAATCCGGACTGCCCGGTGAAGAGTTGGACGGTGTACGAGCCGGGCGGATACCCGCACCGGACGTTCACGTTGGCGGTGAGTTCCTCCGGCATCGCGCAACTCGCCGCCGATGACGGGGCCACGCTCGAGGCGGTCGCCAAGCGGCATCGGTGCGATCGGCGGACGGTGGGTCGGTGGGTGAACTGGGTGGTGCGGCTGTACGCGACCGTGGAGTTGGTGCGGGCGTGCGCCCGGCTGGATCCGACGGGGATGCCGCCGCCGCCCGCGCCGCCGCGTCGGTCTCCGGCTCGTGTCCGCGGCGGCTGGATGCTGCTTCTCCTGGACCACCTCAGTCATGTGCTGCGCGGGCGGGGCGTGGCCCTGGAGCCGGGTCCGGGGCTGGTGGCGATCCTGCGGCAGCAGTACGACCGTTTCCGGACCGTCTTCCACATCGCGCGCGACCCCCCGCCGTTGCACGTGGCCGCGGTGTTGGCGTTGGTGTAGCCCGGAGGCATGAAGGACGACGAAGACCGCCGACTCGACATCGCCGCCTTTCGTCACCGTCTCCTGGCCGATGCGCTGGACGCGGACGAGAACGGTGTGCGCGCGGCGCTCGCGCGGACCGCGGCGGCCGTCCATCGGACGCCGGCGGGCGACGAGATCCGCGTCGGCGCGAGCACGCTGTGGCGCTGGCTGCAGCGATACCGGCAGGGCGGGCTCCTGGCGTTGCGGCCGACGCCGCGCAAGGACCGCGGCGCGGTGCGCGCGGTGCCCGCTGCCGTGCTCGACCACGCCTTCCGGCTGCGGCGCGAGAAGCCCGGGCGACCGACCCGGACGATCCGCGACATCCTCGTCCGGCAGCACGTCATCCTCCCGCGGCAGCTCCCGCGGTCCACCCTCGACCGGCACTTCGCTCGCGCCGGACTCTGCCGCCGGGCCCTGCGGGCGCTCGGCCGGGAGACCTTCCGCCTCATCGAGACTTCCGAGGCCTTCGAGTTGGTCGTCGGCGATTTCCACCATGGGCCCTACGTCCGCGCCGGCGCCGACGACACCGCCCGTCGCGCCCTGTTCGGCGGCTTCATCGACCACTTCAGCCGCTACGTGCCCGAAGGGCGCTACTACCTGCACGAGGACTTCGCCGCCCTGCGCTTCGGCTTCCGTCGCCTGCTGCTCGCGCACGGTCCGCCGATCACCCTGCTCACCGACCACGGCTCCGCCTACCAGGCCACGCGATTCCAGGTCGCCTGCGAGGCGCTCGGCATTCACCTCGCCAAGTCCAAGCCGTATCGCGCCGAGGCCCGCGGCCTGATCGAGCGCTTCAACCGCTCCCTCAAGGAGCAGTTCGAGTCGGAAGTCCGGGGCCGCGACCTGCTGCCCACCCTCGACGAACTCAACGCCTGGTTCGAGGCGTGGCTCGCCGAGCGCTACCACCGGGACGTCCACTCCGAAACCGGCGAGACGCCGACCGACCGCTTCGCCCGGTCCTTCACCCCCCGCCCGGTCCCCGACCTGCAGACGGTCGATGAGTACCTCCGCCTCCGCGAGCAACGCACCGTCCACAGGAAGTGGTCCACGGTCGAGGTCCAGGGGTTCCGCTTCGTCGTCCACCCCTCCCTCCGCGGACGGCGCGTCCACGTGCTCGTCGACCCCTTCGACCTCGGATACGTGCTCATCGCCTACGACGGCCGCGTCGTCGAGCGCGCCCTGCCCCAGAAGCCCGGCGCGCCTCCGCCCGTACCCGACGAGCCGCCTGCCTCGAAGCAGACCACCGACTACCTCGCCCTCCTGCGCGCCGACTACGAGCGCCGCACCCGGACCGAGTTGTCCGCCCTCCGCCTCCAGCCGCCACCGGTGGCCGAGCTGGATCTGCCCGGCCTCGTCGCCGCGCTCGAGCGGTGCCGCACCGCCGCCCTCACCGACGCCGAGCGCGCCGAGGCGTCCGCCGCTTGGCGGCGGCTCCGACCGATCGACCCCGATGCCGCCCGCACCGCGCTCGACCGCGCGCGCCGCCGGCTCGGCGACGCACTTCACCTGCGCCTCTACCTCGAGGCGTTGACCGAACACCTGGTGCGCGTCCGCACCAAGAAAGGAGACAAGAAGCCATGACCCTCGAAGAGCACTTCGCCCTCGCCCGACCACCGTTTCCCCGCGTGGCCCCCGAGCCCGCGCTCCTGCGTCACCCGGGACTCGAGGAGGTCCTCGCACGACTCCGCTTCGCCCTCGACCGCGACACCATCGCCCTCCTCGTCGCCGACAGCGGATGCGGCAAGTCCACCGCCCTCTCCCTCTTCGCACGCTCCCTCGATGCGGCCAGCCACCAACTGGTCACCCTCTCCCTCACCACCCTCGGTCCCTTCGGCCTCCTCGCCTCGATCAGCGTCGCACTCGGCCTACGCGCCCGGCGCTTCAAGGGCGAAACCGCCGCCGCACTCCTCGGACACCTCCGCTCCATCCCCAAGCGCACGGTCTTGCTCATCGACGAAGCACACCTGCTGCCCGACGCCTCGCTCGAAGACCTGCGCCTCCTCACCGCCGACGACTTCGATCGCAAGAGCCCCTTCGCCCTCGTCCTGGCCGGACAGCCCCTCCTGCGCGACCGACTCGCCGAGCCCGCCCACTGGGCCCTCTCCCAGCGCATCGGCGTCCGCATCCGACTCCGACCGCTCGCCGAGGCCGAGGTCGCCGCCTTCCTCGACCGGCACCTCAAGGCCGCCGGCGCCAAGAAGCCGATCTTCGACCCCGCCGCCGTCGCCGCCGTCTTCCAGCACTCCCGCGGCATCCCCCGACTCGTCCAGAACATCGCCGTCGCCTCCGCCCTCGCCGCCATGAGCGCCGGTACCAAGACCATCGACGCCGCCACCGTCCAGCAGGCCGTCGTCGACCTGGAGGACTTGTGACCCGCACACGACCCGACTTCGACCGCACGCCGCTGCGTCCAGACCGCATCCGACACGTCCGCGACGCCCCCTCCTTCGCCTTCCTCCACCACCGCTTCCTCCGCGACGGCTTCTGGGCCTCCGTCTCCCGAGACGAGCTTCTCCTCTACCTCCTCCTCGTCACCGTCGCCGACCGACAGGGCATGAGCTTCTACTACGACGACCGCCTGACCTCGATGATGCGCGTCGTCCTCGACCGCTTCTGCGCCGCGCGCATCGGCCTCGTCCGCCGAGATCTCGTCGCACACGATCCCGCAGGACCACGCTACCAGGTCCTCTCCCTCCCCACCCGGCCCGTCCTCCTCTCGACCTCCACCCCCAACTCGCGCAGCCCAACCCCAGCCCAACACGCACGCACCCCCGGCCCCCCGGCTCACCTGCGCGACCTCATCCGCGACTGGATCGCCGAACCTACCGACGAATCCCGCTGACCACTCCGTCGCACGGAAACCCCCACCCACCCCGACTCATCCTCCAACCACGCTCCCAGCGAATCCGAGCGAACCGCTCTCATCAAGCGCGGGCGCTAACATCACGACCGGTGGGTGTCCGTCTGAAACTGATGGCTGATTCCACACGGCACACGCCTACACCGCGACCGCCGCATGGGACGGCTGGCAGTAGCGCTTGAGGTTGCCGTGGGTGGTCGCGACCAGCGGTGTCTGTTGGAAGGCGGCAGCGATCAGCCGCCACCCACGCGACCAGCGGTTGCTCTGCTGGAGGCTGCGGATGGTGAGGATCGGCTGCTTGCCGTCGCGCCAACTCATCCCCGAGCGCTTCAAGCGCTGGGCGGCAAGGGTCTTGCAGGCGGCCTCGACGACGCCGCTGCCGATGGGGAGGCCGAGTTCCTGATAGCGGGCGTAGTCCATCCGGTCGCGCTGGTTCTCGAAGTACTTCCGCTCTGCGCGGAGGGCCTTGCCGGACGGTGTCTGCCCGCGCTTGTTGGCGCGGAGCTTCCGTTCGAGCCGCAGCAACTCGGCGATCACTTGGTCGGCGCCTCCGTGCTCCTCCTTGAGGATCACCTTCAGCCGCTCGTAGTCCGCTCGACCGACAACGCTGTCGGCACCGTAGTAGGCGGCGAGGCCGGCCTTGAGGTGTTGGCAGGCGTGGCCGTGGTCGACGATCTTCGTCGCC
>JAFGBI010000218.1 GCA_016933275.1 Polyangiaceae bacterium
GACTGCACCCCCGCGTCCACCGCCAGCCCCCAGCACAGTGCGGGACGAGCCCATCAGAATGGGGGCCTGAAGCGCGAGACGGAACAGCACGGGCCTTGCTTGCGCCGGGATTCGTGATCCATTCCCCCTGCCAGCGTTGACCCTGGTTCCCCTCGCCTCGCTTCTGTTCTTCGTGGGTTGCGAAGGGGCATCGGTGGCCGGCGCGGAGCGAGCCGAAACCGCCACGGGCGGCGCCAAGAGCGACACGACCGGTGACCCCGGGGGCGGTGCCAGCACCGGCGCGACAACGAGCCGTCGCGGCTCCGCGGGCTCCACCGCCGACAGCGCTGGCACAACCCCTGGCACGGTCAGCGCTGGCGCCAGCGCCGGCGCCAGCAGCGGGGCGACACCGCCTGGTGCTGCAGCCGGTGCATCTGGTGTGTGCGAGCTCCCCGACTGCTGCGTCCCGCTCCACTTCGAGCCGGACTCATCGCGCCTGTACCTGGTCGAGGATCGGCTGGTTCCGTATCTCGTGGCGAGCAGCTCCGACCGCAGCCACGAAGGCAGTGCTTTCGACGCCGAGATCGCCGTAGATGGGGGTCGTTCTCAGACGTGCAGCAGCAGCGGGTACCTGCCGGACCTCGGGCGCCTCGAAGGCGAGTGCGCCCCCGCCGTCGTTTCGGGTTTCGAGTGCGGGCAGGTCGTCGCGGTCACTGTTCGGCTCCGCTACGCTGAGTACGATCCGACGACTGGCGAGGCCCGGTGCGAGGGCACGGACTATGGTCCGAGCGTCACCTGGCAAGCCACCGTGCAGTGCCCGACCTGTCCGACCCTCCCGGGCAATGGCGAGGCGTGCGATCATCCCAGCATCAGCGGGTGCGGCTACTCCACGGGCGGGAACATCCACTGTGCGCCGATTTCGTTTCTGGCGTGCAGCTGCGCTACGGGTTGGAACAGCGGCCTTCGCACGTGGCAGTGTCCGGTGTGCTAGTCAGAGCGGTGTCGACGGTCGCGTCGCGATGCGAGCGAGGAGATCTTCGACGACGACGTTTTCGCCGAGGGGGGCGCGGTCTGGACGAGCGTCCGGCTGCTTCTGGCCCGCTCCGGGCCCGCCGTCGACGACGGCCGGGGCCCCACGGCCGGGACGGTTGAACGCCCCATTCTCCGGCGACCGCGTTCCCTGGGGAGTGCGGTCGCCGCAATCGGGGCTCTCCGAGCTTGGCAGATCCAGCCGGGGGCAAGCCCGCGCTATCGCGCTCGATCGGCACCGTGGCCTCCCTTGGCGCTGGACCCGACCCGGCGCTGGGAGCAGGCTGTCGGGCATGGTCCGGCGATTCGCATTTGCCATCTCGGCCCTCCTGGGCGCCGTCTTGTTCCTGGTCCGGTGCGGCGGGGCCGCGGAGCAGGACGATGGCCCGCTCGGCGGCCCGGCTGCGAATGGGGCGGGCTCTCCGGGGGGCGAGGGGGCCGAGGAGGCAGCGGGAGCCCACGCCGGAGGCATGGCGGGGACCGCGGGTGCGGCATGGACCCAGGCGGGGGCAGGCGCGGCAGCGGGGGCAGGCGGGGATGGTGCGACGGGGGGGAACGAGGCGACCGGAGGCAGCGAGATGCCCTCGGGGGGCGCGGTCGCGGGGGCAGGCGGGGACGGCGTCAGAGCGGGGGCTGGAGGCGCGGGGAGGGACGATCTCGACGGGTACTGTCTCGGCTTTGCGCCCGAGCCCAGCACCCTGGCTCGAGTCCGTTGTGCGACCCACGCGGATTGTTCCCCGGTGACGGGGGCGCCGATCCATCTGTGCGCCCTCGAGCCGTTCACGTTCGAGTGCGGCGGCCCAGCGCCGGTGCGGACCTGCGAGGTGGACGCGGACTGCACTGCGGACGCCATCTGTGTCGAGGATCCCTGCGGCTCCACCTTCTGCGTGCTGGGCTGCCCGGCGTCGCCCTGTCCGGACACCGAAGACTGCATCGAGAAGCATTGCGTGGCGCGCCCCTGTGACGGGGAGGGGGCGTCGCCCTGCCCGGAACGGCACTCGTGCCTCCCGCTGGATCCCGGCGCTGACGCGCGCGGGTGCGTGCCGGATCCCTGCGGAGCGGACGCGCCCTGTCAAGAGGGATGGGACTGCAGGTCCGGCGTCGCCGCGGATGCCCACGGTTGCGTGCACCGTGCCTGCTCGGTCGCGACCGACTGCGATTGTGGATCCTGCGTCAACGGCTACTGCGAGGCGACTCCGGGGTTCTGCTTCGACTACGCGCCGCCTCCTTGAGGTGTCGGCGGGGGATCCTCCCCGGCATTCCTGGGCGGGGAAGGTCGGTGGCCGGCTCCATCCTGGGGGCAATTCGTCGCCGAGAGGTCGCGGGATCCATTCAGCTCGACCCAAGGGCGGTCGGCGGCAGTCTGGCCAACAACCTCAGCCGCGCCAGCCGATCTGGATCGCAGCTGGCGCGACCGGTTCTCTCGTGCAGCCGCGCGGTCTAGTAGACTCCCCCCTCGGGGGTCGGTGCCGGCACATACGTCGATCCGCCGTCTTCCTGCTGGGCATAGATCGATTGCGCCTGACCCTTCGGGATTTCGCCACTGCAGCTGTTGTTGACGCAGGTGGCGGGGAAATCAGGGTCAGTGCTCCCATAGGTTTCAAACATCCTGAAGTCGGCGCGCTCATACCCCTGAAACGAGTTGTGATAGAACGTCCCATTGGAGACAGCGTACAGATAATCGGCGACATATCCGTCTGGGTGCGTGACCCGCAGAAACACGTCGTTGACAGTGAACCAGTCGCCGTTGGCGAGGATGACGCTGCGCCCCCCATCGATCACGACGAACCGGAATTCGTCAGGATCAACGTCCTTTCGGTAGTTGTGCGTGCCGCCCAGGCTGATGTTGTTCTGGAACCAGCACTGGTCTGTCCCGTCGAGCAGCCGCGGGTCCTGTTCTCTCGCCGACTGCGGGATGTTCTCCATGTCAACCATCCGGTACTTCTTCCCGGCCGCTGCGGCCAATTCCTGGCCGCTCTGCAGGTTGGATACCGTCGGTTTGCTGCCGCTCTGCTCCTCCTTCGCTATCCTCCCAATGAAGCCGCCGGCCCCGAAGCCCCCTTCGGAGAGGAGCGAGCCTTGCGTCGCATCGAGGAAGATATAAGGGTATACGCTGTTGGCGCCGGATTCCGGAACGAACACGAAGACGATGTTGTTCGAAGTGAACCACTGACCGGTGGTGGCGCCTTGCTGCGCGGTGCCGTCCTCCCAAACTCTGAGATCCATCTGGCCGAAGCCCAGCTCGGCTCCCGCTACCCAGTGGGCGTTGTCGCCCGTGATCCACCGTGGATCGCGATAGGAATTCTCCGGTTCTTCACCGCCACACGGAGGGCAGATCGTGCACGACGGAACGTACTCCGGTGGGAACTCCGTCGTGTTCGAGACGGTCAAGCGACAATTGGGGCCGATGCCGTCGATGGAACGAATGAGGCGCCCTGTCGTGCTTCCCGTATCCTTGCGCGTCTTCTGGGTGTGTGCCCCGCTGGCTGCCCCGACGGGATCGGTCCCGCCCATCGGGTCGCCCCAAGAGTTGTACGTCCATTCTTCGCCGCTGCCGATCTGCTCCAAGCTGCTGGAGTGGTGGGTTGCCGCCAGTTCCCATTCGGCCTCGGTCTGCATCCGATACGCCCTGCCTGATTGACGGCTCAAGGCGCAGGCGAAGGCTTGACAGTCGTACCAGGTTCCGACACCGAAGCCAGTCGGTGCTGCGTCGCCCAGCAGGCTTTGCATTTGAGCCGCCGTCACCTCGGTCTTCAAGATGTGATAGGGGCTGACGGTAGCCTGCGCGGTGCCCGCTACGGCGATGTCGCCGCCGGGTATGTATACGAAATCAAGAGAAACCCCGCCCGCGGTCTCCGTGTAATCCGAGGCGGGCGGCGGGTGGTTGCTCAGAACGGGGGGGGTGGTGTCGCAGCACTCCTCAGGGGGGGTGCCACCGGTGGCGGCGCCGCCGGTGTTCGTGCTCTCGCCACCGGTCGTGGTGCCGCCGGTGGCGGTGCCGCCGGTGGCGGTGCCGCCGGTGGCGGTGCCGCCGGTGGCGGTACTCCCACCACCGGTGGTGGCGCCGCCGGTGGTGGCGCCGCCGGTGGTGGCGCCGCCGGTTACGGTGCCGCCGGTTACGGTGCCGCCAGTTACGATGCCGCCGGTTACGGTGCCGCCGGTGGGGGCGCCGCCGGCGCCGGTCGTGCCACCCGTGCCACCGGCAGCCCCGCCCACGCAGGCGCTCGCCACGCAAGTGGCGCCGCCGGAGCATGCATTGCCGCAGGTACCGCAGTTGAGCAGATCGGTGGCCAGGTCGACGCAGGCGCCGCTGCAGTCCGTGAGGGCCGCGCCGCACGAATCCGAGCAGAAGCCCTGCGAGCAGACCTGGCCGTTGCAGGCGACGTCGCACCCGCCGCAGTGGTTCGGGTCCGTCAGGGTGTCGACGCAGGTGTCGTTGCAGTCCGTGTATCCGGTAGCGCAGGTGCAGATGCCGGCCGTACAGACCTCGGAGGCGGCGCAGGGGAGGTTGCAGCCGCCGCAGTGGGCCGGGTTGGTGTTGAGGTCCGTGCACACCGTGCCGCAGTCGACCAGCCCAGGCGAGCAGCCGGTGGTTTCGGGGCCGCTGGCGGATTCCGGATCAGAAGCCGCGCAGCCGAGGGCGAGCAGGAGTGCTCCCGTGAACGGGAGGCGAGCAAGATCCCTGAGCTTCGGAGAGCCGTGACGCATGATGTTTTCCTTCGTTTGCCGCCAGGGGCCGCGACCTCTGGCGGGGAGCCAGCCGCCCAGTCAATGTTGGGCTTCCCTGTGGAGAGACGCATCCGAAATCGCCGGGCGGATCGACGACGATTTCGAGGGTGGACGCTCTGGTCACCCGAAGCAACGCGCACCTTCTTGCACGGGTTCGGTGTACGGCGGCGGTGTGGTTGTACTCTTCGATCCTCGTGGGTGTTTTCCAGCGGGCTGTGGGCGAGATCGATTCGCGGGCGAGCGACGCGGGTGCCGACCCGTGGCTACCAGATCCTTCTGGTCCGGGCCGGGTTCCGCCGAGCCTTCACCGGACCCTCCTGAGCCCAGCCCGGCCCGTTGTTTGCATCCCGAGTGTTCCATCTCGCGCTTCAGGTCCCCATCGTGATGGGCTTGTGCGGCTCCGTTCTGGGGCTTGCGGGGACCAATTCGAATCCAGCGCAACCGGCAGCCCCGCCACCCCGGCCGCGGTTTCGGCTTCGCTGCGCAAGCTGGATTGCGCAAAGACGGATTGCCGGGTGGCCCCGGGTCGTTGCCTTCCCGGGGCTCCCACAGATCCGGACGTGCGGGACTACCGCATCCGGCTCGTCAGGA